>JAGRIO010000591.1 GCA_020443225.1 Pseudomonadales bacterium | reverse complement strand
GGTGACAGTGCCGGGGAAGCTGTTCGGGAGTTCACCCGTGGAGGGCTGATTGTGGCCTGGGAAGGAACTCTGAAACAGATAAATGTTAATGAACCAGGAAAACAATAAAAACCGATGATTAGTCAGCGTACGCTCAGAAATGTTATCCGTGCAACCGGCATCGGGTTGCACACAGGTGAAAAAGTATACCTTACTCTCCGACCTGCCCCCGTCAATACGGGTATTGTTTTTCAGCGTACCGATGGCGACGTTTCTGTCGATATCCCTGCGCTCACAGAGTATGTCGGGGACACCACACTGGCGACGACGATTGTCAGGGACGGCTACCGGGTTTCAACCATCGAGCACCTGATGGCTGCGTTCAGTGGGCTGGGCATCGATAATGCCTATGTAGAGGTTAGCGGGCCGGAAATGCCTATTATGGATGGTAGTGCAGCGACCTTTGTTTTCCTGATTCAGTCCGCCGGTATCGAAGATCAGAACGCTGCTAAAAAGTTCATTAAAATCAAGAAGAAGATTACCGTGGCTGATCCTGAAGGGGTCGCCTGGTCTGCAACGCTGCAACCCTATGAAGGCTTTAAAGTCAGTCATACCATCGTTTATGACAATCCGGTTATCAAAGAACAGCGCGCCAGTGTCAATTTTTCTACCACTTCCTTTGTCAAGGAAGTGAGCCGGGCCAGAACTTTTGGCCTGATGCAGGAATTCGAGCATCTACGTGAACGCAACCTTGCCCAGGGCGGCAGTATGGATAATGCCGTCGTTGTTGATGAGTACCGGGTTCTGAACGATGACGGTCTGAGACATGAAGATGAATTCGTTCGTCATAAGATTCTCGATGCCATCGGTGACCTGTATGTACTGGGCCATTCGCTGATAGGCGAGTTCATTGGTCATAAATCCGGCCATACCGGCAATCATGCCCTTCGGCAGGCCTTGCTTGCCCAGCAAGACGCCTGGGAGATTGTCACGTTTGACGATGCAGAATCATTGCCCTTGTCTTATTCAACCCCGGTACTGGCATAAAACGCTGAACGGAGACTGTTGAGTTCAGGAAAAGGGTCAGCGACTGCGTCTGGGTCCGTCCGGACCACGTTCCGAGAGTCTAATTAGCGCTTTGCGCAGCGCGTCATCTTCGATATATTTAGCTGATTCAGCAAGATGATGGGCGCTGGCGGACGAAATAGGCAGCGGCGTGCGGGGTTCATAGCGGCGCTCGGATGTCCGTGGTCTGACA
>JAGRIO010000590.1 GCA_020443225.1 Pseudomonadales bacterium | reverse complement strand
CCACTTATCACAGCCATCGCCAGAGCGCCGGGCCGGAGATCCAATTGATGAATCACAGGTGATGAAATAATGCAGGTAACCCTTGAAACAACTTCAGGTCTTGAACGACGCATGCGAATCAGCGTGCCTGCGGCGCAGTTTGAAGAGAAGGTAGAAGCCAAACTTAAGCAGGCTGCAGGTCAGGTGCGTTTGAAAGGTTTCCGTCCTGGCAAGGTGCCAATGCGTGAAGTCAGACGCCGGTTTGGCGAAGGTATCCGGCAGGAAGTCAGCTCGGAACTCATGCAGTCCAGCTTTGCAGAAGCTGTGCAGCAGGAATCAGTCGCTCCGGCGGGTGTGCCGAGCATCGAAGATGTTGTGATCGAGGGTGGCAAGGATCTGGAGTTTACTGCAGTCTTTGAGGTTTTCCCTGAAGTGGAAATCTCCGATTTCTCCACCATTGCCGTCGAGAGACCCGTTTCTGAAGTGACTGACGCAGATGTCACAAAAATGATTGAAACCCTGCGTGAACAGCGCAAGGTGTTTGTGGATGTTGACCGTGCTGCACAGGATGGTGACCAGGTAGTTATTGACTTTGAAGGTTTCATGGATGGTGAAGCCTTTGATGGTGGCCAGGCAGAAGGTCACACGCTGGTACTGGGTTCCGGCTCGATGATTCCGGGATTCGAAAGCGGTATTGAAGGTATGAAGGCGGGTGAGGAGCGTGATATCGACGTTACTTTCCCGGAGGAATATCACGCCGAAAACCTGAAAGGCAAGGCAGTCGTCTTTAAAATCAAGGTCAGCAAGGTGGCTGAAAGCCAGCTACCTGAACTGAATGAAGAGTTCTTCACTCAGTTCGGGGTAGAAGAGGGTGATCTGGACGCCTTCAAAGCCGAAGTCCGGCAGAATATGGATAAGGAACTGGCAGCTGCAATCAAAAACCGGGTAAAAACTCAAGTGCTTGATGGTCTGGCCAGCGCTAATAAGGTTGATGTGCCCAGGGCGCTGATCAATCAGGAAATCGACAGAATGCGTCGTGAAGCGGTGCAGCAGTTTGGTGGTGGTAACAATCTTGATCCGTCCATCCTGCCCGCAGACATGTTCTCGGCCCAGACTGAAAAGCGCGTTGTACTTGGTCTGCTGGTAAACGCGGTTGTCGAGCAGAACGAACTCAAGGTTGATGATGATCGGGTCCGGACCATGATCGAAGATATGGCCAGTTCCTATGAAGACCCGGAACAGGTAGTTAATTTCTATTACAACAA
>JAGRIO010000589.1 GCA_020443225.1 Pseudomonadales bacterium | reverse complement strand
CTGCCTACAGACTCTTCAGCTGAGATCATGAGCTGGCTTAACGATGAGATTCTGGCTGCCAATCTTGAACAGCATGTGGCTATGTTCCTGGGGCTGATAAATCGTGGCCGCGATATGCTCGAATATACTAATGCAGGTCATTTTCCAGGAACTATATTAAGAACAGAGCAGGAAACAGTTTATCTGGAACTTGGCGGGCTGCCACTGGGAATCAGCCCTGTGCCAGGCTATGACTTTCAGAGGGTATCGTTACCGGTGCCCAGTGAACTCGTAATGTTCTCGGACGGGGTCTTTGAAATCCTGGGTGAGGAGAGCCTGGAAGCCAAGGAAAAGCATCTGTTATCTCTGGTCAAAGGTACATCGGGAGAGGTAGACTCTCTCGCCGAGAATCTGGGGCTCCATGAAGTGGCTGAAGTGCCGGATGATATTGCGATTTTTACGGTAGCTAAAACCGGATGAGCGGTATGGGAAAAGTGTTATTTGCCGAGCAGGACGGTGTTCAGGTCCTGAAGTTTGAGGGTGACGTCAGAGTAATGCTTGGCCCCACCATCACCGACTACCTGAAAAGCCTGTCTGCTAAAAAGGGTATTCAGGCCATTATCATTGACCTGCGTGAAACCACCAGCATTGACAGCACAACCCTCGGCTTACTGGCTAAGATTTCCATCCGTTCACAGCAAGAATTCAACGCGCTGCCCACTATCATTTCAACCAACCCGGATATCACCCGCATACTCGAAAGCATGGGGTTTAACCTCATCTTTGTGATTGCCGGTGATTGCGAACATGGTTGCGAACAGCTGGGTGAATTGCCGACTCACATGGTCTCAGAAAGTGCGCTCCGGGATCAGGTTATCGATGCTCATAAGGTGTTGATGGGCCTTAATGAGGAGAATATGGTGACTTTCAGGGCGCTGGTGGAAGCGCTGCAGAAAGAGAAAGATGCCGGTCCGGCGCAAAAATCTGCCGGACCCAGAAGAACCGGTACTGGCTGAAACGAGCCAGATACAGTCCGCAACGCCGCCACAATAATCGGTGGCATTCAGCCTTCCATTTTTTCCTTTGCAGTATGTTTGGCCTTCATAAAATCTGAATGGGCCAGATGCAGCAGACCGGCAACCTTGCGAATAAACTGCTCTTCATATTTGTCCAGACGGCCATCAGCAAATGCAACCTGCCAGAGGTTTTCCACCAGACTGCACTTTTGCTCGTAGGTATAGTGGTCGTTAACCAGTTCAGTAAACTGAAACAGATCGTT
>JAGRIO010000588.1 GCA_020443225.1 Pseudomonadales bacterium | reverse complement strand
CGAACCCACAATGGGTCGACAGAACGGCACCCGCATAATCAAGTGTAGACAGGTGCATGCCCAGCAGAATAACGCCCTTGCCTTCAGCCTTTGCGGCCAGCAGGGTATCCAGCCCGTGCAGGGTTACCCGGTCCCGGGCGCTGTTCGGGTCTCGTAGCCAGGATCTGGCAGTTTCCACCAGGGAAATACCGGTGTGGCGAAAATTCTGCCGCGCCATGGCTTTGCGCGCCTCATCACTCAGCTCAGGAAAACACAACTGCAGATTGACCCCAACGATATGTTTGCGGGAGCGGGCGAAATGCCAGGCGATCCATCCCAGCAGTGCACCAAAGCGGATTTGTGCACGATGGGGCAGCGCGGTGATGAACACCATGAGCCAGTAGCCAAGCCAGATACCCCAGTAGCGGGGATGCAGGAACCGCCACTGAGCAAGGGTAGGTTGATTATTCACGAAGCCATCAGTTTCGAATGAAGCCGCATTCTACCCTGTTCCGTCAAACGGGCTCCAGCGTGGTGCGGCGGGCTTCTGTGCTATCATTTGCCGGTTCCAACGGTGGAAGAGAAGATGAATCTGCCCAGATTTGATAAAGCCAGTGTACTGACGCTGGGAGACGCTATGCTGGATCGTTACTGGTATGGCTCAACCTCGCGTATTTCTGCCGAAGCACCGGTGCCGGTAGTCGAAGTGGCTGATGTGGAAGACCGGCTGGGCGGTGCTGCCAACGTGGCACTGAATATTGCAGCACTGGGTGCAGCCTCGTATCTGGTGAGCGTCGCAGGCAGTGACGAATCCGGCACGGTGATCCGCCGCAAACTGGCATCCGCTGGCATCCATGATGGTGTTCTGGCCCTCGACGATTACCGCACTGTGACCAAGTTGCGTCTCGTCAGCCAGGGCCAGCAAATGATTCGCGCTGACTTTGAAGACATCCGGGATATTGAACCGGCACTCTTGTTACCAGCTTATCTGGCGGCCCTGGATCAGGTTCAGGGCGTCATTCTTTCAGACTATGACAAGGGTGCAGTGAGTGATCCCGCGCCCTTTATTGACGCCGCCCGCAGGGCCGGCCGGTCGGTACTGGTTGACCCGAAACACAAGGATTTCACCCTGTACGCGGGTGCCACCATTATCAAACCTAACAAGGCTGAGTTCCGTAAGGCTGTTGGTTCATGGGCGACGGAAGCGGAACTGGTCGAAAAATGCCACCGGCTGATTGACCAGCTGGGGCTCGAAGCTATGCTGGTCACCCGCGACAGCGACGGCATGACGCTG
>JAGRIO010000057.1 GCA_020443225.1 Pseudomonadales bacterium | reverse complement strand
CAGTGGTTTTGACATTTAGCACTCCCTAATGATTTTAGGGGTATTTTGGAGCGTACAGGTCGGAGTCACACCGCCGCGCTCAAGTTGGTCACTCGAGTTAGCTTGCTTTGTACGCGCATAAGAAACACCTTTATACATTCTTGCTCCCATTTCGTCAATCTTTGAAAATGGCAGAATTGGCACAGTTAGGCGTTGGCGTGCTGCTGGGTTCAGAAAGTAGATATAACGAAGTTGGAAGCCTGGAATAGGCTCCCATCCGGCATCCTTGTATATTTTCATTGATGCGCCGCCGCCTGCTTGTTGTGCGTGCGCGCCTTTTTTTACGGTCGTGCGCGAAACAATTTGCTTTGCTTTAACCTTTTGCTCGGCAGAAGTTTGGTCTGTGGCGGTACCAATATGTGGAGCTGATGGCGCCTGGTTCGACAGGCAGCGCGGGTTGAAAGTTTTCCAGCCGACGGAATTTTTATGAGTGATGAGTTAAATCTGGCTGAACTGATGACAGTTCAGCCAACCGGTAAAACCGATGAGTTCGAAGGGCCGCGAGAATCCTATGGCCGTCTGGGTATCTATGGGGGCCACTTTGTGGGTCAGGCACTGTCTGCCGGGCTGCAAACCGTTGACGAGCCAAAGCTGGCGCAGTCTTTCCATTGCTACTTTCTTAATCCCGGTAAACAGGAAGTACCACTGATCTATCAGGTCCAGAGACTGAAAGAAGGGCGGGGTGTCGATGTCAGAACAGTCACAGCCCTTCAGGATGGTGTCGCCGCCTTCAGTATGACTGCCAGCTTTAAGGTGCCGGAACAGGGTGATGAACATCAGCGTGAAATGCCTGAGGTGCCATCACCGGAAGCGTTGCAGGCACAGGTGACCGAGCGGCAGTTTCAGCCGCCCATGATGACCAAAGACCGCGCAACACTGCAGCTGGTGGGAGAATCCTTCGTGCCAGAGACCTTCAAGCCTGGTCGCGAACCGGTCCTGCAGGTGTGGATGAAGTCAAATCATGGCACCGAACTTGATGACAGAACAGCTCAGTGTGTACTGGCCTTCTTGTCTGATGGCACGTTGATGTTTAATTCTGTGCTGCCCTATGGCATTCCGTTTCAGACTCACCGGCTGACCAGCCTCGATCATGCAGGTTGGTTCCATCGCCCGGCAGACGTCGGGCAATGGATGCTGTACGACCAGGTCAGTACCGCTACCGCCGACGGCCGCGGTATGAATATGGGTGAAGTCTTTGACCGGTCTGGCCGGCTGATCATGACCTGCATGCAGGATTCAATGTTGCGCAGAATGCCGCAACAGAGCTGATCCGTCTCTTCAGGCTGTGCGCTGCAGATGGAAAATCGCGCAGCGCTCGGCCTTCATCGGCGGCAGTGCCAGTCCCCGCTGTCCTAACCAGTCCCCTGGCAGGGTGAGCCCATCCCCCTGCAACTGTTGAAAGAAACCTGTCTCTGGTTTCCGGGTCCGGCGCGCGAAATCTGTATTCAGCCAGCGTACCCGGTAATCGTGTTCAGCCATCAGCCCCGGAATCCGCAGTAAGGGTTCGTAGATGTCTGTTTGTGGTTGCAACCGGTAGACAAACAACAAGCCTTCGCCTCCCTCAGCGTGTAATTGCCAGGAAAAACTGGTGCCAATACGCCCCCGCCAGACCCGGGAACCGTGCAATAAGACACGGTATGTTTTATAGAAATTCAGCCAGGATTTCAGCGCAGCTTTATCTTGTTCTGACAGTGACCGGACATCGAACTCAATGCCCAGATGACCGGTAACAGCGACGGCAGCACGGAAATCGAGTCCCTGGGATCTGCCTGTGGTGTGGGCAGGTGCAGTACCAATGTGAGATCCCATCAGTTCCGGCGGCATGAATTGTAAAAAGCCCCGCTGGATATCGATGCGGCTGAGAGCATCAATACAATCGCTGGTCCAGAATCGGTGCGTGTATTTCAGAATGCCCGCATCGATGCGACCGCCGCCACCGGAACAGGATTCAATTTCAACGTCTGGGTGAGCATCCCGCAGCCGTTGCATCAGCTGCCAGGTACCAAGTACCTGCTGGTGCCAGGCAGGCTTGCCGAACTGGTCACCTGCCTGGGTGAGATGACGATTATGATCCCATTTGAGGTAAGTGACTGGCAGGGTGCTCAATAGTTGGTGAATGACATCAAACAGATAGTTACGGACTACCTCACGCCCCATATCCAGCACCAGCTGATTGCGACCCGTCAGCAGGGGCCGGCCCTGAACCTGCAGTGGCCAGTCAGGATGAGCCCTGAACAAGTCGCTGTCAGGATTGATCATCTCTGGTTCTACCCACAGTCCAAAGCTCATGCCCAGTTCCAGGACGTGCTCAGCCAGAGGTTTCAGTCCGGCAGGATACTTGGTCGCGTCTGGCGTCCAGTCTCCCAGGCCAGAGCGATCATCCGGCCGGTTGCGGAACCAGCCATCATCCAGCACAAAGCGCTCTACGCCTGTCTCTGCATAGGCACTGGCAAGTGCTTTAAGGTCTGCCATGTCGTGCTGAAAGTAAATGCCTTCCCAGGTATTGGCGTGTACCTGGCGTGGTGCCATGCTGTTGCCCGGCCAGCTGACTGTCTCACGTATTGCCTGGTGGAAGTTGCTGGCAACACCATCGAATCCCTGTTGGCTACAGGTGGCCAGCAGGGTAGGGGCGGTATGGGTAGCCCCGGGTTCCAGAAAGATTTCACCGGGTGCCAGCCATTCTCCCAAATGCCACTGCCGGCTCCCATCAGGGAGTTGTTCGATGGTCTGAAAGTGATTGCCGGACCAGGCCAGTTGCGCACCCCAGGCGAGACCCTGATGTTCAGTGGTGCCGGCTTCAGCGATTACCGCTCCGGGAAAGAATTCATGTGAGGTGATGCCGCGCCGGTTCTCAATACTGAACTGGTGACGCCCCAGCTGAACTTCATGTTCTGCAAACTCTGCGTTATGCCGCCCCCCTACATAGCGCAGGCGATTTCCCTCAGCGGGTAACAACAGACAACCTGCCGCCAGGGACTGCAGAGCAAAAGGTGTTGTACCTTCATTGCTCAGCGAAGTGTTGACGCTGAGGACGTCAGTCCGTTGGCAGAGAGCCAGGGTTATAGTGACTGCCAGTTGGGTGACAGTATCTTGCAGCTCAATGGTCAGGCTGTTTGCCTCTGTATCCGTGTCGATACGACGAGTGCTGAAATGCTGACTGAAATCCTGCTGCTGACGGTGTCCGGTGATCGCGGGCAGGTTAAACCAACCGTTGCCGAAGCCAGGAAAGACTGGAAAGTGAACCGGTTGGTTAAGAGTGAATGAAGCAGGTGGTCTTTCATCCTGCAAGGCCGGCAAAGTCATAGCGGTGGCAGCGGTACGCCGGATTGCCGCTCCCCAGTAGCGCCACAATGGCGCCCCGTCATCCTGTGTTTCAAGCAGGACGGAGGTATCCCGTCCGGTCAACAGCAAATAATCGGGTGTGGACATAGTCAGCGACTCTGTTTGGTTGTGACCATCGTTTCAGCGGAAATTCTGGTCAGTATTGTTTTATCTGTTGCTGTTTAACCTGGCTCGCCCGGTGTGAGCTTCATGATGCAGTTCCCTGACGATAATGATGGACCGCGCTGACCCCAAGCAGCAGCTGGCAGGCACTTTCCGGCGTGATATCACGCTGGCTTTCTGCGACCATCTCGTAACCTACCATGAATTTTCTGACACTTGCAGATCGCAGCAGTGGGGGATAAAAATGCGCATGCAACTGCCAGTGAGCATTATCAGGCTGCAAGCCGGGTGACTGATGCCAGCCCATGGAATAGGGGAAGCTGGTCTGGAACAGGTTATCGTAGCGGGTTAGCAGTCGTTTCAGAATGTGTGCCAGTGTCGTCATTTCATGCTGATCCAGTTCGCCCATATGGCGTTTATGGATCTTGGGCATCAGTAAGGTTTCGAACGGCCAGGCGGCCCAGTAGGGGACGACTACCAGCCAGTGTTCGTTCTCCTCCACGATTCTTTCCTGCTGGCGGAGTTCCGTCCCCGCGTAGTCCAGTAACATCACTGTGCCGTGCTTTTCATACCAGTCACGCTGATGCCGGTCGACCAGCGCCGGTTCAGAAGGAAGATGCTGACTGGCCCAGATTTGCCCGTGCGGATGCGGATTAGAGCAGCCCATTATCGCGCCTTTGTTCTCAAATATCTGAACCCATCGCCAGTGTTCTGCCAGCTCCAGATACTGAGATCGCCAGCTACTGACAACTGTCGCTATTTCTGTCGCTGACATTTCTGCCAATGTCAGATCGTGTCGCTCGGAAAAACAGATTACCCGGCATATACCGGATATTGCTTCCCGGCGTAGCAAAGGGCTCTCATCCATTACAGACGGATTTGAGTTGGTTACTGCATCCGGTAGCAGTGCAGGGAAATCGTTGTCAAATATCCAGGTGCCCTGGTAGTCAGCGTTGATGTTACCCGAAGCCCGGGTGTTGCCAGGACAGAGATAGCATTCACTGTCGTAAGGCGGGCGCGGTGAGTTGTCACTGGCCTCCACCGACCCCTGCCAGGGTCTCAGGTTTCGTTGTGGTGAAACGGTGACACTGGCGCCGGTCAGCGGATTAAAACGTCGGTGGGGAGTATTAGTGTTCATTGGGGAAGACTGATTTCTCTGGCGCCATCGCTGATCCGGGTAGTATAGAAAGCGGGATCATAGCCGATAGCACGATTGTATTCCTGACTGACCTCTCTGATCAGGCTTTCAGTGTCAGCCTGCCTTACCAGCACCAGTCCACAGCCTCCGAAGCCACCCCCCATCATCCTGGCACCGGCAACTCCAGGCTGTTGCTGGCAGAGCCCGATCAGCGTATCCAGTTCAGGGCCTGTGACTTCATAGTCCTGTTGTAGCGACCGGTGGCTCTCATTGAGTAACTGACCGAATGTTTGTAAATCACCGGCTCGCAGAGCGGCAGCCGCATGAATGACCCGCTGGTGTTCGGTCACCACATGACGCGTCCGGCGCCGCAGAGTATCGTCGTTCAGCAGGTCCAGGGCTTCCTGCAGCCGCGCTGCCGGCAGCTGACAAAGGTGCTCAATGCCAAATGCACCCAGTTGCCGAAGTGCTTCGTCGGTTTCACGGCGCCGGTCATTATAGGCAGATTCCACCAGTTGGCGATTCTTGCAGGTGTCGGCAATCAGTAGCTGGTAATCGCCGGTGCGAAGGGGAATATAGTCAACGCTGAGTGTTTCACAATTCATCAGCATCGCATGGTCGGACCGGCCCAGTGCAACTGAACCCTGGTCCATAATGCCGCAGTTGACACCGACGAAACGGTTTTCTGCCTCTTGTGCCATCAGCGCCAGCTGATCTGCTGCCAGTTCCGGTATGCCAGGGCTGAGAGTTTGTATTGCCAGAGCCAGACCCACGCCAAGTGAGGCAGAAGACGATAAGCCGCTGCCGTGTATGTTACCCCCAAGTGCGATGTCCAGGGCTACCGGTTGATAGCCATGCAGTAACCAGGTCTGATATACCGCTGCAACGTAACGACCCCAGCCATCAACCTGTGCCAGGGTGCCATCTTCAGGCGAGAAGCTGACGGCATCTGCCTGATTGCAGGACCAGGCGCGTACCCGACCCGTTGCTGCCGGTGCTGCCACGAACCAGGTACCTGCATCGATCGCCGCCGGCAACACCAGCCCTCCGCAGTAATCGATATGCTCACCAATCAGATTGATCCGTGCTGGTGAGAAGAACGCCCGCGCTCTGGACAGGCCCGGGTTGTCAGGTATCTTCTGGAACAATGCGAGAACATCCGCATACATCTTGTTCATCCTTCAGTTTGCGCCGGTTGGCCTGTTCAGTGCTGATGGCAGCATCTCAGTGTCCCTGCGCATTCAGACATTTTGAGCCATGCTCTTCAGTCGTCGGGGTTGGCGCCACCATCTTCCAGTACTGCGGGGCGGTGCCAGTAGCTGAATTGTGGGTGCCACTCGGCTTCCCCTTCGCCAGCCAGAGACAGCATTGGCCAGATCGCACAGAACTGGTCCCCCGGACCGAAAGGCTGAGCATTTTTGCGGAAGATCTGCTCGCCTTCGCGTACATAGCAGACAACACCAGGCATATTGTCGTAGTCTGACATCACCGTCTGCTCCCTGATGTAATCTCCGCCACCATGGGAGGCCATGCGAAAACGCCAGCCCCGTGCGTTGGCAAAGTCTCGCTGGTGCTGCGGATCATTTTTGGATACCAGTACCAGCGCATAACGACTCTCGAGATGTGGCACAAACCCATTCAGTCCGTCAGCCCAGAGCGTACAGTAGCGGCAGGCATCCCCCATATTGTGGATGACAAACAGAATGGTTTTGTCCCCAAACAGATCCAGCAGCGAAACGGTTCCCTGCAGGTCTGTAAATTCATAGTTTCTTACTGGTGTCAGGGGTGTTTTTGCCCGTAACTGACTGACTTTCTGGGTCAGCTCAAACAGTGCTTTTTCAGCGTCTGCAAGTTCACTCATGATGTGCTCCGGTGAGGTCAGGCATCAGTTTTACCATTTTTTCAGGGCTGGCGGAAAGCCGCATGAGGGAACCCGGTGCCAACAGCTAGCGTGAGTTCCGGCCAGCTGACACAGACACCATCAGTGAAAAGCGGCTCGCTGGTTACCCGGGAATGATCTTTCGTTGCTGCAGGTCATTCAGCCAGAAGCAAAAGCTTTCTTCCGTATTGTGAACCTCGTTAAAACCAGCTTGTCGAATTTTGACTGTACTGACGAATGTGGGGTTAGGTGTCCGTTTCGCACCATAGGCAAAACAAAGATCAGCATAGAAATGACTTTCGCCCAGCAGCTGATCCAGAGGTACAGGCCTCAGCTGATATTTAAGTTGGATATCCTGCCAGAGGGATTCACGCTCAGGTAAATAGGTGGCGAGGGAAACCGGTTCCGGGTTGCCTGCCTGCATCCCCAGCGCCCTGGCCATGGCTGGCCACATATCAAGCCAGGAAAAGACTTCGCCATTGGTGAGATTATATGTTTCACCGTGACTGTGAGGATGAGTGGCAGCCCACAGACAGGCATTCCCGACCAGACGAGCATCCACTGCCTCCCAGACACTGTCGATGCTGCCAGGAAATCCGAAAGGCAGGCCCTCTTCCCGCCGAAGTGCGGCGTAGATGCCAATAACCGGGGGCAGGTTCATGACGACGCCGTGATTAGGTCCGACAATCAGTTGAGGGCGAAAAACAGTAAAGCCAAATCCACAGGCAGCAGACTTTTCGCGAATATAGTCCTCCTGCACCCAGTAAAAGTTGGGATGCGTTACCCGGGGCTGAGATTCACGGGCAGGAATACGGATAGGACCCTGAGTAATGCCATAGGCCTTGGTGCCTTGTAGCACGGTGACATGTTCCAGCTTGCCAAGGCTGGCAACAGGATCGATGAGATTGCGGATCATCTCGCCATTGGTGGCAATCTGCTGTGGGTCAGCCCAACCCATGACCAGTCCGGGCAATTCAAAGACTGCGGTATAGACAATATGCGTCACTTCCCCCAGATGCCTGGCAGCGAGCTCACAGGCTTCGCGGTCTTGCAGGTCAAGCGGAATATGAGTGAAAGGACCTGCATCAATCAGATCCGGGTAGCGCCGTGAACAGGCAATCACCTGCCAGCCCGCCCGGATAAAACTGTTGGCGGCGGCTGTGCCTACCAGACCACTGGCACCGGCGATAAGTACTGTTTTGCTATTGGTCATTGTGGCTCCCGGTAATTGAAGTCAGGCGCTATTGCTCAGCACTGAGAAGTCGTGTTCTACGCTCAAACGGGTGAAAATCGTTGGTACAGGCGAATGACTTCCTCGTGATCGAATAACCGCAGCCCTCGGGCACTGAATGCGTCCAGCGCCGGTTGGTCAGGAAAACTGTAGTAGTTGCCGCCATTCCTCTGGGTAAGCGTCCGAGGCGATTCCCCCTTTGCTATATCCGCGATCGTTGTCAGGATCAGTTCAACACCGTCGTGGTACAGGGCGAGCACATTGTGCAGGTATGAGCCGGCATAGTTCACGGGTATGTCAGTCATACCGATGATACGCCCGGTATCAACGGAGTCGTCGTCAATATAGTGCAGGGTAGCACCAATAGTTTTCTCGCCTGCCAGCATGGCACGGAAGGTGGCCATAACGCCGCGGTAATCCGGGAGTCGCCCGGAATGCAGGTTGATGACACCATAGCCGGGAAAGCCGAGACAGGCCTGCCTTAAAATTTTGCCGTAGCGCACCGAAACCATCAGATCAGGTCTGAATGAAGTGAGGTTTGCCAGTGCGGCAGGACCGTTTGGAGCATTCTCAATCCTGCAGGAAATACCTCTCGATGCAGCGAGCGCGCTGATGGTTTGCAATTCGCCGCCGCTGGCACCAGGGAGCAACTGATTCAGAATACCCTGCTCCATAAACGCCAGGTGAGCAAGCGCCGGGGGCCGGGCCTGATTCGAAGTGCCTACCTGACTGGAGCACCAGATGGATAATTCGTGGTCCTGCAGGGCGGGTACCAGTCGGTTTATCACCAGTGTGCTGGCGAGATCCTGGTTGACCAGTAGCTGAATCTTCATCAGTCAGTGTTCGTCGGGATAGTGTTTTTCGCCACACTCCGGACAGAAGCTGTGACTGAAACGGGCGTCGCTGCGTGAGCTGATATAGTGTTCCATGGGTTGCCAGTCGCCCTGATCGTCGCGGATTTTCTTACAGAAACTGCAAACCGGAAGGATACCACGGAGTACATTGACCTCTTCCAGTAGCTGTTCGAGCTTCTCTTTTTCTTCCTTTAACTGAGTCGCAAGTCGTTCGCTGCGGTCCTTTTCCAGCTGATACTCTTTGATAATGGTATACACCAGTAGTGTGTTGATCACCAGACAAACAAAGACCGACAGCCCGATATCCACCAGTTGCTGGTGGGGTGATTCATATTCGCTGATCAGGTCAGGGCGGCTGAAGGAAAGATAGTAAAGTCCCAGCATCCAGATCAGGGTCAGTACCATCGCTGTCAGCCGGTACTCAGGTCTGAGAATCACCATGCCCGCCGTGAACAGGGCGATAATGAAGTACGGCGTACTGCCCAGCGCACCATGGTTGGTAAACCATGCCACTGAAAGCAACGTCAGGAATAGCAGGAACAGGGGGGTGCGTAGTCGTTCGGTTTGCTGGCGGCGTGCCGACAGGTACCAGATCACCGAAGAAATCACTATCGCTGTGATGGAGTATACGAACTCCCGCAATGGAGAAGCGACTACCAGGTTGATGATGAGCGTTGCCAGACTGGTCGCCATGATCAACAGACAGATGGTATTGAAGATTCTGACATCCAGTGGCTCAGCAGGCAGTGCTGTTTGCTCAGGCGGATCACGGGTTGAGGTTTTCTGAAATTGCTGTGTCATCGTCATTCTGGCTGTAGCTCAGCTTTCATACTCACATCATAGACGCTACTGGCCGGCGTGGTAAACGACCGTACCCGCAGGTCGTCTGCACATGGTATAGATAGCCGCGATTCCTTAAAATCTGCCGATGAATTCTCCGCTGACAAGATTCTCCTCCGCTGCGGGACCGCTGGAACTGGTTCGTTATCCGCCCCGTCATCAGCACAAGAGCCTTCAGGCCTGGGATAGTGCCGATGAGCTACTCATCAGTGAGGGTTTGTCCAGAGTCGGTCAGCAGCGGCCGCTGCTGATCATCAATGACGATTTTGGCGCCCTGGGCTGTGCCTTTGCTGCCTTTGACCCGCTATGGATCTCTGATTCGGAGATTGCCCGGCGTGCGCTGAACACCAATTTGCATCGCAATGATCTGCCGGCGGTTCGGGTGCAGGATTGTCTGACGCCAGTCGATGAGGTCCCTGCAGTGGTGTTGCTGAAGATTCCCCGCAGTCTGGCTCTGCTGGAGTATCAACTTCGAAAACTGGCGCTGGTCCTGAGTCCTGAAACCATTGTAATAGCTGGGGGTAAGGTGAAAGCGATTACCAGAAGCGTGTTGGAGTTATTCGGCGCCATTCTGGGGCCTGCGACAACATCGCTGGCAACCCGTAAGTCACGGCTGATCTATTGCCAGCCAAGTGCTGATTTGATTAAAGGAGCTACGGCTTCCGATGGCGCCAGTTACTGGGCGTGTGAACTGCCTGGCGGTCAGACGTTACAACTGGAAAATCTGCCGGCAGTGTTCTCCCGTCAGTCGCTCGATATCGGTGCCAGAGTGCTGCTGCAGTCTATGAAACCAGACACTGCTGCCCACATCATCGATCTGGGTTGCGGCAACGGTGTGCTGGGCATAAATGCACTGGCACTTAATCCGCAAATCAGTGTTACTTTCACCGATGAATCTTATATGGCGGTGGAATCGGCCCGCAGAAATGTACGACAAAATTTTCCGGAAAGGATTACCCAGTGCAATTTTCTGATTGATAACTGTCTGGAAACCTTTCTCCAGCAGCCCGACAGGCAGCCGGTTGAGACAATCTATTGCAATCCACCGTTTCATCAGCACAACACCATTACGGATCATATTGCCTGGCAAATGTTCCATGATGCACGCGATGCGTTGCTGCCAGGCGGGCAACTGGTCATTGTTGCTAACCGCCATCTGGACTATCTGCGTACCTTGCGTCGCCTGTTCGGACGGGCAGAGCTGGTAGAAGGGCAGCACAAGTTCGTGGTGATTCGCGCTATCAGGGCCAGAAGCTGAAAGTCAGGCAAACGACCGGTCATTGTCAGGCTGAAGTTGCTGGTAACCCTGAAACCAGTCGATCAGATCATCGGCCGGCATGGGCCTGGCATACAAATATCCCTGATAGAGATCGCATCCCAGACGAGCCAGTAATGCTGCTTCGACTTCGGTTTCAACCCCCTCAGCGATGATGGTCATGTTCATTGCACGGGCCATGGCAATAATGGCTGCGACCATTTCCTGTTTCCTGGCTGAATCTTCCATGCCGGACACAAAGGCTTTGTCGATTTTCAGAATATCGAAGCTGTATTTCTGCAGATAAGACAACGCCGAATAACCTGTGCCAAAGTCATCCAGCGCAAGGCTGATACCCAGATCTTTCAGTTTCAGTAACTGGTAAAGAACATCCTCGCTGTCGTCTATCAGAACGCCTTCAGTCAGTTCCAGTTCCAGATCCCGAAGATCAACCGAGGCCGAATCAGCCAGCATACAGATTTCTGCAATCAGGCCTTTGTCATAAATCTGACGGGGTGAAAGGTTTACAGACATTCTGACGTTCTTCATACCTGCAAGCTGAAAGTCGCGAAGCTGATAGATTGCGGTCTTCAGCACCAGTCTGCCAATGTCCAGAATCAGATCGCTTTTCTCAGCGATATTGATAAACAGCTCTGGTGAGACCCAGCCCAGTTTGTCATCTTTCCACCTGACCAGCGCTTCCATACCTTTTACATGCCCTGTACGCACATCTATCTGAGGTTGATAGTTCACTGTGAGTCTGCCGCTCTTAACCGCTTGCTGCAATGCAGCCTCCAGCAACAGACTGTCGATCTGGGAGCCAGACTGGGAATCACCGGCGATAAAGTAGCTGAGCGTACGATTATCCTTTGCCCTGCTCAGAGCACTATGAGCAGCGGACATCAACAGGGCTGCTGACTTTGTTTCTTCAGTACTGATGGAGAACCCAAGGTGAAATCTGATCAGCAAATTGGCAGGTCCGACGGCTATCGGTTCTTTCATGGTAAAGGCAATCTTTTCATACCAGTCAGCGGATAGCTGGTGGGGGTCCTGCTGCTCAGTTATTTCAGCAAAGAAGAGAAAGTGCCCGCCACCGAGGTCGCAGAAGGTTGCCGAATCCCCGGGGATGTTATTCAGTCGCTTTGCACAGCAACGCAACAGCTGATCCCCTTCCACATAGCCCAGACTGCTGTTGACTCGTCGCAGGTCTGCGATATCCAGCATGGCTGCCATCAGGCGAACTTTATTTTTCAGCAGATTCTGAATCGCATTTTCGGCATAGTAACGATTTGGTAGCCCGGTTACGTCACTGAAATTCGCCTGTTTATAAAGCTTCCTGGCTGTATTGTTTTTTTCTTCAGTAATGTCTGTGCGGATGGAGATATACTTTTCTACCCTGCCACTACTGTCCGTGATCGGTACGATGCTGGCATCGACCCAGTAGTAGTCACCATTTTTCTTCTGGTTTCGAATTTCGCCGTGCCATGTGTCTCCACGTGCTATGGTTTGCCAAAGTTTTTTGAAAAAGGCACGGTCATGAGCACCTGAATTTACCAGTCGATGATTTTCTCCCAACAGTTCATCACGGCTGTAACCGGAAATGTTAACGAACTGATCATTAACATAGGTTATTTCTCCCCTCACGTTGGCTTCACTGACGATGGCATGTTTGTCGAGCGCCAGATTCTGTAACTCCAGAATCTGCTTTGATGCTGCCAGTTGCCTGACCAGACCGGACTGCCGGTAGACCAGTGCGCCGATCATCAGTAAGAGTAAGAGACTGGTAGCCGCCATCATCTGTCGGTATTCAGCTGCTTGTTGCAGTTGTGTGCGCTGAATATCAATAACGGCTGACTGGAGCTGATCAAGCAATCGCGTCGTTTGTCTGCCATTAATGTTGTCGAAGACTTCATTTATTTCGTTGCGCGTTCTCATCAAGATTCTGGCATGAGACACAGCGCTTTGAATCAGCGAGATCAGTGACCGATTTGTGATTGAAGACAGATTGTGGTCAAGGGCCGAGATGATGTTTTCAACAGGGACCTGATCAGTATGGGTGAAAGCCATCAGCTTCTGAATTCCCAGAATCAGTTCTTCCAGTTGATGCTGCTTCTCTGCTTCCAGTGGCGTTGTAAATACTGGTAGTGCCCTGGCCTGACGGGCAATCATCAGAAAATAGGCGCTGGAATTGTGTAGCAGTGAATAGTGAGACTTGTAGGTTTCTATCATTTGCAGGCGAACGCCGGCACTCTGCTGAAACGAATTCCACAGGTTTGCCAGATGATCATCGGCCTCAGCAAGGCTGTGGTCTAAAATCCGATTGATGCGTAATTCAAACGCCTGGGTGGCCCGGGTTATGTGATCGTAGTGCAATGTGTCACCTGAAGAGTGACTGAGTATGGCCTCATTAATCGCATAATTCAGACGCTTGAGATCGTTAATTTCGCTGGAAATTTCATCCAGCTCTCTGGAGGCAGCTGCGTTGTACAACAGATAAAAGGTCAGGAGGAGGGAAGCGGTCGCGATGATGCCAGCCCAGTAGACCGAAGTTATCCATCGGGGGAAAGAGAGATTCATTGCGGCTCAACAGATGTAAGGGTGTTGAGGAATTCAACGATATCGCTGAGTTGCGTTTCCGAGAGGTCCCGGCCTAACTGGTGATGCGCCATGAGTTGAACTGCGTCTTTCAGGGAGCCGACTTTACCATTGTGAAAGTAGGGGGGAGTCAGTGCCACATTGCGCAATGGAGGAACCCGAAATTCAAACCGATCTTCAGGATTACCGGTTTGTGCGAACCTGCCAGGATCGTCGTCTTCAAATATGCTGCCTTCGGCAGGAATGACGATGCCGACTTTCTCAAACATGTTGCCACCCACATTCTGTCCCTGATGACAGGCGCTGCAGCCAATATCTTTAAACAGCTGATAGCCAGATCTGGCCGCGGGTGAAATGGCATCAGTCTGGCCACAGAGATACCGGTCAAAGGGGCTGTTGCCGATGATCAGTGAACGTTCATAACTGGCAAGCGCTTTTGTCAGGTTATCCTGGGTTAATGTGGGAGTACCCGGGAATGCGGTGCGGAAACGGGCCACCAGGTCCGGATCCTGTTGTAGTTTGGCGAAAACCTCTGGCCAGTCAGATCCCATCTCATGGGGTGTGGTAACAGGTTGCATAGCCTGATCTTCCAGCGTGGCTGAGCGACCGTCCCAGAACTGCCGGTAGTTCAGCGCAGCGTTCAGTACGGTTGGCGTGTTGCGGGTGCCAAACTGGCCTTTGATACCAACCGACAGCGCCAATTGGTCAGCGCCTCCCCGGTCGATAGGGTGACAGGTGGCGCAGGAAATACTATTGTCGGCAGATAGTCGTACATCGTGGAACAAGTCACGCCCCAGGCTGACCAGAGCCGGGTCCTGGCGTGGTGATTCCGTGAGAGGAACCAGTGGCTCGTGTGTGTCAGGCGTACAGGCAAGGGCTGCAGGTATCCAGAGTGTCCAGAGTAAGCTGAGCAATAACGGTAGATTTCTTTCGGGCATTATTTCATGGTCGGATATGTTGAGGCAGATTCTGTGCCGTCAGGACTAAGGTTACACATACACCTGTAAATCGGATGCGAACCTGGAACATGCTGGTAGAACATAAAAAATGTACTGGCGGAAAAATCCGTTGATCAGTTGCCTCTTTAGGTATAGTTCAGTTGGATCAAATCTGCCACCGACGCGGAATCAGCATCAGCGGGTTTGAAATGGCCATAGATGAATAAAATCAGACCGGAAAGTGTACGGACTGGTTATCTGACCCGTTCTGAGCTGACGTTCAGGCAGGTTACAGACTGCCAGGAAGGAGGAAACGCGATAATGACACCAGGCATCATCGTTGCCGAGAAGGCAGGTATCGATTTTCGAATTCACGAATACCTGCATGACGCTGACAGCGAAAGCTGGGGCGAAGAAGCTGCTGCTAAGCTGGGGGTGCCCCCCCAGCAGGTTTTTAAAACTCTGATCGTCAGCACGGGTACCGGGTTTGCAGTCGGGGTTGTACCCGTGAGTGGTACGCTGAATCTTAAAGCGATGGCGAAAACGCTGGGCGTTCGTAAGATCTCAATGGCAGATCCGGGGGATGCAGAAAGAGTGACCGGCTATGTGTTGGGCGGTGTCAGCCCGTTGGGTCAGAAAAAGCGTCTGAAGACAGTACTCGATCGCACTGTTGACAATTTCGCCACCATATTTGTGAGTGCCGGTCGCCGGGGTCTTGAGATAGAATGTGCGCCTGCGGACCTTGCCAGCTTATTGAATGCCACGGTGGCAGACATATCCTGAGCGGTTCTCACCTGATTCCGGGTCTGGCAGGAACCAGCGTTAACCGGAAAGAACCGGACAGTAAGATTCCAGAGGAACCAGCATGGCAGAACAGTTTGAACAACTTGCTCCCGACCATATTACTTTCATCGGCAAGCAGCATCTTTATTTTGTAGCAACTGCTGCCGCAGAAGGTTATGTCAATCTCTCCCCGAAGGGCATGGACAGTTTCAGAATCGTTAATCAGAATACCGTTCGCTGGCTGAATCTGACCGGCAGCGGCAATGAGACCGCAGCGCACCTGCTGGAAAACCCGCGTATGACGATTATGTTCTGCTCGTTTGACCGGCAACCGCTTATCCTGCGGCTTTATGGCCAGGCCCGCACCATTCATCCCCGCGATGATGAGTGGACCTCCGTCTCGGGTGACTTTCCGCATTTCACTGGTGCCCGGCAAATTTATGAGTTGGACATTGAGATGGTGCAGACATCCTGTGGCTATGCGGTGCCGTTTTATGAGTTCAGGGATGACCGCCAGACGCTCACAAAATGGGCTGATAACCGGGGAGCAGCCGGTATAAGAGACTACTGGACAGAAGAGAATCGCCTGAGTCTTGATGGTAAACCCACGGGCATAGATCCGGTCTGAAGGAAACTCAGAACATCACTCGGCGCGTGACAGACACAGGCGTTAGTTGATTGAGTTCATGCAAGGTGGCGGTTCAATGAATAATAAGAACAACTAAGATGCTACGTACTCACGATACAGAACATTCAGCGCAGCTGAACCGCATGCAGG
>JAGRIO010000587.1 GCA_020443225.1 Pseudomonadales bacterium | reverse complement strand
GAGTTATATTGAACACGAGAAAAATGGGAAAAGAATTTTTTTATTTGTTCGCGAAAGAGCGAAATCAGAGACTGGAAAAACAATGGGTTTTGTTAATTTTGGAGAAGTTACATACATCCGTCATACGGGAACAAAACCAATGAGCATTGTTTGGAAACTAAAAAGCGATTTGCCAAATTTCATGTGGCAAGAAGCGGCCAAGCTAGCGGTCGGTTGATTTCGCTTATATCTTACCCTTTGTAAACCTAGTCGCCTCCGCCCCCAACGGATCATCAGGCCATGGATGCTTAGGATATCTGCCTTTCATATCCTTCTTTACATCAAAATAACTACTACGCCAGAACCCAGCCAGGTCGCTTGTCACCTGTAGCGGTCTGCCAGCTGGTGATAGTAAATGCACTAACAGGGTTACCTTGCCGTTAATGATTTTTGGACTTTCCTCACAGCCAAACATTTCCTGGAGTTTAACGGCCAATACCGGCGGTGATTGCGAATAGTCGATTCTGATATGGCTGCCAGAAGGTACTTCAATACGTTCCGGCGCGAGTTTATCCAGCGCTTTTTGCTGCTCCCAGGTCAGCATCGAACTCAGTGCACTTTTCAGGTCCAGCTTCCTGAAGTCCGTGGCTTTGGTAATATGGGTCAGCCATGGGGCAAGCCAGTCTTCCAGCGTGCTAAGTAAGTGACTGTCTGATACGTTCGGCCAGTTGTCACCTTCATGTTCCCGAACCAGCATCAGTCGTGCCTGCCAGTTTCTAAGTACCGCATCCCAGGGTAGTAAGTCGATCCCACTGGTGCGGATATGTTGAATAATCGTTTGTAACTTAGTTTCAGGATCGATGTCGGCTTTCGAAATGCTGCTTAGCTTCAAAGAGCCAATTCGCGTAACTCGTTCGGCGATAAATCTGCCAGCTTTCATATCCCATTCAACACTGTCTTCCGTGATCCGGAGCTCACTCAGAAGGCTATCGAACAGTGTGGCATCCAGAGCAGCCGCTGTTCTGATCGTGTCGCCCTGGCTTCTGGTGGTGCCGGTGATCTCGCCTGCAGCAATCCAACGATGCTTGCGAAACTGGTGCTTGCTCTGAAACGCAGCACCTCGCCCATTGGCGAGCTGAAAACCACCGGACTGCCTTTGTCGTGCAATTCTGTCAGGGTAGGCGCAGGCCAGCAGATATCCACAGATTTGTTCTCGGCTGATAGTGACATCATCACGTTTCTTGATGTCGCTGATATAGCGTGCAAACTGGTCCGCTAACTGCAAGGTTCTGTGGCGCCAGCCCTTTAAAG
>JAGRIO010000586.1 GCA_020443225.1 Pseudomonadales bacterium | reverse complement strand
ATGGTCATCGCAGCCAGGTAATTGCCGCCGGTGGGTCGGCTGGCGGTCTGCTGATGGGCGTGCTGGCGAATGAAGCACCGGAGAAGTATCTGGCGGTCATTGCACGGGTGCCGTTTGTGGATGTGGTGACCACCATGTCCGATGCGGGTATCCCACTGACTGTGGGTGAATATGATGAATGGGGCAATCCTGCGCTGGCGGAGTATTTCCGCTATATGCTCTCTTACTCACCCTATGATCAGGTTCGGCGTCAGGATTACCCGAACATGCTGGTGACTGCCAGTCTGTATGACTCGCAGGTGCAGTATTTTGAACCGGTCAAATGGGTCAGCCGTATCCGTAAACTGAAGACTGATAATAATGCGTTGTTACTTCGGGTTAATATGGCTGCAGGCCATACGGGTGCATCCGGTCGGTATGAGCGCTACAGAGATGTCGCGTTCGAGTATGCTTTTATTCTGGGTCTGATGGATAAGGCCCGCTAGCTACTGAACAGCGGGTGAAGGTGCAGTGAGGGTCAATACAATGCCTTGTTGCACAAAGACCCAGGCTGGCAGGAACAGGCAGGGCGGGTGTATTGGTCGTAACTAAAGGTGTTTCTCAGGGAATGAGAATGATGAAGGAAGTCCTTATGTTCGTTAAACGAGGCTTGATCCCGGGTATGGTCGCAGGGCTGCTGATACTGCTGTCGGCATGCTCTGGTGGTGGCGGTGGTGGCGGCTCTGCCCCCAGCCCGGCACCTTCTCAGCCAACGACGCCACCTCCTTCAACTGGCACGCCAGCGCCGGCACCCACCCCGGAGCCGGACTATATTCTGGATTCCTTCTTTCCCAATAAAACCTTTACCGGCATGCGCTCCAGCATTCATACCGCTGTTGAAGGTCCGGCGCTGGAACGACCGATGCTGGATTGCACAATTCTGGTAACAGAACAGACCCTGTGCAGCTTTAACGACTTGCCACTGCTGGGGATGACTCACAGTGATCCGACCATTGATGACATTATGGCGCGGGTACTGGTATCTCATGACTGGATGGCTGTGCGATTCCGCGAAGTGCTGCAGGAGATGCCGCCTGAAGTACGCTTAATTACCCGGGGTATCACCGCCATTGTGATTTCCCATGATATCCGCCCGTCCTTTTACTGGCAGGGCACTGGCGCCATCTATCTGGACCCGTCCAGATTATGGTTGTCTCAGGCTGAGTTCGACACTATTGATACCACGCCGGATTTTCGTGCTGATCTGGGGAATGTGTTTCAGTTCACTATGCCAGGCCGTTATGTGACTCCTGAGGAAGTGGACGTACGTG
>JAGRIO010000585.1 GCA_020443225.1 Pseudomonadales bacterium | reverse complement strand
CTTTCGCGACCTGGGTATTGTCGCCTATGGCTTTGGCCCCTTTCTGTTTCAGCCGGATGAGCACACCGGCGTTCACGGCAATAACGAGCGCATCTCAATTGAGAATATGAAACAGGGCACCAGAGTGATGACGGATTTTGTTATGCGCTTTGCCACTCAATAACTACGTTAGAAAACAACAAACCAGGGAGATACAACATGGAAATTACCGGCGGCTGCTACTGCGGCGAAATACGTTACAAGGCTGAAGGCGAACCGATGTTTGCAGGCCAGTGTCATTGTCGGGAATGCCAGTACATTACTGGCGGCAACCCCAACGTGATAATGGCCATGCCAGAATCCGGTTTCAGCTACACCCAGGGTGAGCCAAAAACTTTTAGTCGCAGCGATATCGAAAATGCTGTCACCCGGCACTTTTGCCCCAACTGCGGCACAGCAATCGGCACCCAGTCAAAGGGCTTACCCGGTGCCATGATTCTGAAAGTCGGCACCATGGATGATCCGTCAGTGTTTGAACCGCAAGTGGCGATATTTACGGTTGATAAGCAGAAGTTTCATCACATTCCGGAAGGTATGCCGGCCTTTGAACGAGTACCCGGCTAAGGCTGACAAACTGGCAGAAACATCATCACGATGATCCTGATGTCACTCGCAGATATCCGCCGCGGAACAGGTTGCCCCGGCGGATCTGCGACACGGAACCCCAGTCACGATGACCGGGGTTTCTGCCTGCGGTAACTACTCATCAAAAGGACCGGCCCCGGCTTCGAACTGCAGTTCATAAACAAAGACCGTTTGTGACAATCCGTCTTCAAGCACCGCGGTTGTTAACACCCGACGATAACCTTCGCCCTCAAACTCATCGATGCGCGCCCAGTGCACTGGCAGGTCATCTGAACTGAAAATCAGCCCATGAACCTCCGGTGCATCAGGGCTAAGAATGATAGCGGGGTACCCCAGCGCTTCACCCCAGCCATTTTCCAGCACAATGCCCCGCACCCGGGCCGGTTTCCACTCGCCAGTCAGACCCCAGAGGATATGTTCATTTGAACGCCCAGGTGCCAGCGTACCGTAAACAAAGAGGCGATTGGACATTGCAGCTTTCCACTAAGATCAGTTGTTGTACCCACCCGGGCGAACAGGTTTAGTTTTGCCTGATACCCCTGAACGGATTTACTCTGGCGCCTCTGCCCAGGATATTCTGCCAGCATCCAGCTGATCGGCAGAAGAGTTATACATTGCCTTGGATACATAGGGCCGGACTTCTTTGGCCCGACGACGACACAGATCGGCCTTCAGTTTACGCGCAGCCAGCACC
>JAGRIO010000584.1 GCA_020443225.1 Pseudomonadales bacterium | reverse complement strand
AGCGTCAAATCCTCCAATAACTATGTTAATAGCAGTTCGCGATTAGTTGCCATGGTAGGTGTTGAGAATCTGGTCGTTGTAGAAACGCCAGATGCCGTTTTGGTTGCATCGAAGGATAAGGTTCAGGACGTCAAAACCGTCTATAACCAATTAAAAGCGGATAGTCGTCGGACTGAAACTCAGAGCCACAGAATGGTCTACCGTCCCTGGGGCGCCTACGATAGCATCGATTCGGAAGAGGGCTTTCAGGTAAAACGCATTACCGTCAAGCCAGGTGCCAGTCTTAGTCTGCAGAAACATCACCACAGGGCAGAGCACTGGATTGTGGTTGCTGGAACAGCAGAGGTCACCCGTGGTGAGGAAACATTTACGGTCAACAAGAATGAATCAACCTATATTCCCATTGGGGAAGTCCATCGACTGAAAAATCCGGGTAAGATTCCCCTTAAACTGATTGAAGTTCAGTCCGGTGAATATCTGGGTGAGGATGATATCGTGCGTTTCGAGGATGTTTACGGGCGCAGTAAGTAGAGGTTTGCTTATCCCTTCGAGTAAAAGAAGTGCCTGCTAACTCGCTGGCACTTCCTGTCCTTTCGCTGACTTCGTAATCTCATCCAGATCTGGCGATGAGCGATCCGCGTCTGCTTCTTCAGTATGTGCAACCACCTTCCGCCCAAACGGCACCACTTCCCACATCCGCTCGTGGCCATAGTAAATCGCGAACTTGATCACAAACTCAATGCCGCCAATGGTCAGCGCGGTCATAAAGTCGCCAGTAATAAAGTACGCGATGATACCGGTGGTCAGCGTTGCCGTGATTCTCCACGACAACGCTTTCGCCAGGCTTCTGAGATGAGTTTCTCTGTAGTGGGTGTAGTCCATCAGACCAGCTTCACCAGTTGCGATACACAGTATTCAACCGACATGGATTGAGTGTTGAGTATCATTTCCGGATTTTCCGGCGGCTCGTAAGGACTATCAATACCCGTAAAGTGTGGCAGCTCCCCGCGCCTTGCCTTACGGTATAAGCCTTTCGGGTCGCGTTCTTCGGCCAGATCCAGCGGGGTATCGACGAACACTTCTACGAATTCACCCTCTTCGAATAACGATCTCGCCATGTCGCGCTCGGAGCGGAAGGGTGAGATAAACGCCGTCATGACGACCAGCCCTGCATCGACCATCAGCTTCGCGACTTCTGCAATCCGACGGATATTCTCGACACGGTCAGCATCGGTAAAGCCAAGATCTTTATTCAGACCCTGACGCACATTGTCGCCATCGAGAATGTACGTTCGGATACCCTTGCTGAACAGTTCCTGTTCCAG
>JAGRIO010000583.1 GCA_020443225.1 Pseudomonadales bacterium | reverse complement strand
CAGCGAGTCAAAGAAACCTCCTCGCCGATTTTGCTGAGTACCACGCAACACAGAGTTCATGGCGACTTCCAGCTGCTTGCGTTCAGTGATATCTCTGCTGATGCCGAGCAGGCCAACCGGCTTGCCTTCCGGGTCGCGCAGAAAACTCACCAGCAGTTCTACATCAACAAGATGCCCATCCTTGTGCCGCAATTGCGTGTCCAGCCGGCGAGTCTCTGACACAGGTCTGCCGGCCACCTCATCCGCCAGCTCTGATGACAGAATTTCCGCCCAGCGATCGATTTCCTCACGGGCCGCAAGAACCGAGAAACCAATATTCATCGCTTCTTCCGCCGTATAACCACGCATCTTCTCGACAGATGGACTGATGTAGGTCAGACGGAAGTTAAGGTCTGTAGTCCAGATGACATCAGTGACATTTTCAGCCAACAGCTGATACTTCTGTTTGCTGGCGAGTTCTGCATTCAGCGCCTCTTCCCGCTGAAAATGATTGTCTTCAAGGGTCAACAACAGCGCCTGTAACCGATTCAGGAGAAACAACACCGACGCCAGCGAGGTGATGGTATAGGCAGCAAAACTGAGGTAATACCAGACCCACCAGCTACCCAGCGCAGACAATTCCATGGCCTCTGGTTCCAGTTGCAGCTGGCCACTCAGCGCAAGATAGCCAGTCAGCAGTAATATCAGGCTCGCACAGATAAAGGACAGCACTCCGGCCAGCGTTCCACCCAGAATACCGGCCAGCAGCACCCCCGCAGACAGATATAACCGACCACCGCTGACGACCCCATACCTGGACACAATATAGCCACCCACAAACAGCACCAGAGCAACCAACAGCATGACTCTGATCTGATGCGGCAGACTCCTGGCTGCCCACAAAGCCAGGAGTCCCGCGAAAATCATTGGTTCCACCAGAGCAAAGTCTGACCCGGCGGTGAAAGCCGCATAACCCAGCACCGGTGCTCCAACCACCAGCACCACAAGCAGCAATCGTTGCAAAAGCGCAACACGCCATTGGTGCAAATTTTCTTTAGCGTCTGTAATTGAAAATGCCATTGATAAACTTTACCCAAAGAACGACCGGTAGTTATTACCCGGGCATATTATTTTTACGTCAGTCCAGCCTCTCAGATCTCCGGTCTGTCGCTACTTCATACTCCACACGAAGTTTTTTTTCAAATAACAGAAGACTGTATACAGGATCACCAGGGGCCCTGATAAGCGGCTTCCGGCGGTGATCAGTGACGTTACTCTGAACTTGTTCCCCATCCTGCTCAGAAATACTCAATCTGGCCTGAAAACTGACGCCTGTCTGGGAATCCGGC
>JAGRIO010000582.1 GCA_020443225.1 Pseudomonadales bacterium | reverse complement strand
CAGGACCCGGCCCTGCAGGTCGACTGCCATAATAAGCTGAATCAAACCGTTGTAGCCTGCGGTTGTTTCTGCCCGGTAGACATAACCAGTGGGGCCATTATTGTCGCTTAACCGGTAGTATTCGTCTCCCTGTGCATCAGAACCCATCAGTTCTATGTGCCAGCCAACGTTGCCAGCGACTTCCCGCAGTTTCTCCAGCTCGAAAGCCTGCCGGTTCGCCGTCGTTTGTGCGCGGGTCAGAGCATGGGTTGCAGACAGCAATAACCCGCAGGTCAGCGCGATGAGCACCAGTGACAGCAGCGGCTTGTTCACGTCCGGCTCCAGCGAATCTGCTCAATCAGCGGGGTGGCGGCGTTCATCAGCAGGATGGCAAAGGCCAGACCTTCCGGATAAGCGCCCAGGGTACGAATGATAAACGTCAGCAGTGCCGTACCAATCCCGAATATCCATAAACCTCTGGCTGAATCCGGTGAGGTGACTGGATCTGTAGCAATAAAAAACGCGCCCAGCATGGTCGCGCCTGTCAGCCAGTGAAAAATGGGTGAGCCAAGGCTCTCGGAACTGCCACCGTCCAAAAATAACAGGGCCAGTGCCCCGAGGGTCAGCAACATCGCTGTTGGAATACGCCAGTCGATAACCCGCAACAGGATCAGCGCAATGCCACCCAGCAGGAACGCAAGATTCACTACCTGCCAGGCCTCGCGATTCAGATGTCGTGCCTCGATGCCGGCACGCCAGAATTCTTCCAGCGTCTGTGCGCCTCTGAACTTCATTTCATCCAGCGGTGTGGCGCCTGTAACGCCATCCCAGCCCGCCAGGTTATTCAGTTTGTAGTCCATCAATTGTGCAAATGGCAACTCACTATATGCCACTGGCCATTGGCTCATCTGCAGGGGAAATGACACGATCAGTACCGCGAAGCCAACCATGGCAGGGTTGAAGGTATTATGTCCAAGACCGCCATAGAGATGCTTGGCAATCACAATGGCAAAGAACAGACCGGTTGCCAGCATCCAGAATGGCAACAGGGGTGTGACCGCCAGCGCCAGTAGCCAGGCAGTGATGACCGCACTGCCATCGGTCAGCGGTTTGAATGACTGGCCCCTTGCTGCCAGTACTGCCGCTTCCATCAGCAGTGCCAGCGAGATGGCAACGACGATGTTCAGCGTCACGCCGGCGCCAAAATACCAGGTCATGGTCGCGCTACCAGGCAGTAAGGCTGCGATCACCAGCAACATGATGCGTCTGGTGTCAGTCATTGCCCTGATCTCCTGTCGATGGCACCTGACTGGCGCGGATCTGCGCCAGCAGACTGAGCCTGTCGCTTTTGCTGGCCTTTGAGCG
>JAGRIO010000581.1 GCA_020443225.1 Pseudomonadales bacterium | reverse complement strand
GTAAGAGTATCCAGTCATCTGCTGATTCGTCGGGATGGTGCCGTTCTGCAATTTGTACCTTTCCATCGTCGTGCCTGGCATGCCGGGGTGTCTGAGTTTCATGGCAGAACTGCCTGTAATGACTATTCCATTGGTATAGAGCTTGAAGGTACGGACACTTCACCCTATACAGGGATACAATACATTACGCTCGCAGCGATTTGCCGGCGGCTGATGCAGCGCTGGTCGTTACCCACCAGCCATATCGTGGGGCACAGCGATATCGCACCGGGCAGAAAAACAGACCCGGGGCCGGCGTTTAACTGGGCAGGGTTCAGAAAGTTGCTGACTATGGCTAGCGAAGGATAACTACCTGATATGAAGTTTCTGGCGGTTCTGATAACAATTTTCCTCTACCGGAACTGGATCGGTGATCACCCGCTGCAGGGCAGGGTGCCATTTGATCGCTGGCAGCGCTGGTTCTTTGGTTCCAGTTTGGGCGTGAATATTCGCTACATTCTGTGTGTTGGCATTCCGGTGCTTGGCGTTGGCTGGCTCGCGATGAGCCTTGATCACGGTCTTACTTCAATTCTTTGGCTGTTACTGAGCCTGGCGGTGATTCTGTACGCTGCCGACATTTATGATTCTGCAGCGGTATTCAGTGACCACCGCACCTGGTTACGAAGTCTTGAAGAATCCAGCAATGTTAATGAAGCGGTGCAGCGCCATGAAGATTTTATGATGCTCTGTGCTTATGAATATTTTCAGAGCCTGTTCCCGGTGTTGTTCTGGTATCTGATTCTCGGTCCGATGGGACCGCTGCTCTATATCCTCAGTCGTTTTTATCTTGATCTGCTCGATGAAGACGACCCGGAGTCCACACTGGTGGACAGCGTCATTTACTGGATGGAATGGTTCCCTGTCAGAGTAACAGGACTCATTCTGGCTCTGCTGGGCAGTTTCGCTGGCACCTTTGAACGCTGGCTTGAACTTTCCGCTGACTTCGGCAGCTCCAATACGGTTGCATTAACCACCATGATGGCCAGCGCGATCGATGCCAATGAATACGAGGGCGACGAAGATCTGGAAGAGTTCATTACTTCAGCGGTGATGGATACGGACGCTCTTGAAGCCATGCTCGGGCGTATAGTGTTCGGATGGCTGGGTCTTGCTGCGATCATCGCGATTGTGGGTTGGTAAATTGAATAACTGGCTGCGGCCGTGGCTGTTGCTGCTGGTGTCGTTTATCCCGGGTGTCAGCACAGCGGCACCGATTTCTGTTACTGATGACACCGGTAACGGCGTCACCCTGGATCAGCCGGCCCAGCGGGTTATCTCCTTGTCACCACATCTCACGGAAATGATGTTCTCGCTGGGAG
>JAGRIO010000580.1 GCA_020443225.1 Pseudomonadales bacterium | reverse complement strand
CGCTGTTCATCAGTTCAACAATGCCTTTCAGGCGGTTTTCAGCGGCATCCGGTGGCGCCAGCGAGCCGCGTTCATGACCCAGAATCGCATTGGCCACCTGCCAGCCCTGACCACGCTGACCGACGATCTGATCCTTGGGTACCCGCACATCGGTGAAGAACACCTCGTTGAAATTAGCATTCAGCGTCATGTCTACCAGCGGCCGGATTTCAATACCCGACGTGTCCATTCTGAACAGCAGGAAAGAGATGCCCTGATGTTTGGGCGCTTCTGGTTCCGTGCGGACCAGGCAGAAAATCCAGTCGGCCAGATGGGCGGTGCTGGTCCAGATTTTCTGCCCATTAATCACCCATTCATCGCCATCCAGTTCTGCCCGGGTCGTCAGCGAGGCCAGGTCACTACCCGCGCCGGGTTCGGAATAACCCTGACACCACACCATCTCGCCGTGGATGGTTGCACTGATGAACTGCTGTTTCTGGGCTTCGGTGCCCATTTCCAGCAACACCGGCGTCAGCATATTGATGCCCTGCCCACCCATACCGGGGTTCATACCTGCCGCAGAAAACTCTTCTGCGATGATTCTCGATTTCAGAATGTCCGGCTGAGCACCGAAGCCACCGTAGGCTGTGGGAATAGTCCGGGAATGATAGCCGTGACTGATCAGCAACTTTTGCCACGCCATCATCTCAGGGCTGCGCATGCCGGCATTTTGAGGGGACTTGTGTCCATGGTCCGCGATGAATTTTCGTACTTCATCGCGAAACTCGTTGTACTCCGCGCTGTAGGATAGATCCACTGTAATCACTCCGGGTCTTAGAAATTCTGGCCCGTCAAGCGGGCATTAAGTGAAGCAAAACTACCACATTCACAGGCTGCCTGGAAAACTCCTCTGTCAGGCAGCCGGAGCCCCCAGAACTGCCAGCGCAGCCTGAATCTGCAGCATCGGGTCGGCTGCGTGGTAGATCTGTTCAGCAGGTTCAATATGATCAAGAAAGTGCTGGTAGGTCACCGCCATACGCAAGCAGTCGAGCGGCTTAAGCAACTGCACCGCTTCATAAACCCTGGCTTGCGGCAGGTATGCCTGCCACGCCTCACACCAGGAATCTACAGCAATCTGAGCAAGCCCGGCCGGTAGCCGCTCCAGCAAACCAGTCATATCCAAGAGCGGATGCCCGATGAAGCAATCGCCCCAATCCATGAGGGTGAGCTGATCCGCGTTAGCGCGGACATTACCGGAATGAAAATCACCATGTACCAGTGTATCGGGCAGCCCACAGGCGTTAATGGCGTTAACTCTTTCGTCCAGTGTATCCATAAACCTGACCAGCAACGCCTGATCTGGCAGAGAAAGATCAGACTGATATCGCT
>JAGRIO010000579.1 GCA_020443225.1 Pseudomonadales bacterium | reverse complement strand
CAGGGACTCGACCTGTTCACATTCTGCACCACTCAGTTCGGGAAATGCCTGCAGCATGTGGTGAATGATCTGGCCTCGGGAAGGGGGATCACGCAGGTCTGCATGCTGCCAGAAATTCTCCACCAGCCATTTGGCGGCCTCCAGTTGTGGCGTCGTGTAGGTGCCGGTCTGGCGCCGGTGAAATCGCAGAGCTTCTGGCAGCCTTGTCTGCTGCAGGATCCCTTCCTGTTCGGCCCAGTCAAGCACTTCGTCACGGTTCAGATAGGAACGGGAGAAATATTTCCTGCTGCGGCTGACAGAAAGGGTTTTGCCTATGGCCCGGCGTAAACGGTTCTCCATCTCCAGCACCTTTTCATCCAGCGCATAGTGCGCGTCTCCACGCAGAAACATGGGGCGGTGAGGCACGCAGCCACTGAGCAGATTGGCTGCTTCTTCCAGCGTCCAGCGTGAATAGACACACCATTGAAGGGCATAGTCATCGTAGGCATCTGATTGCCAGGTAAAAATATCTGCTCCCGCATCTGTAACGGTCTGGGCAGCGAACCGGACGTCTGAACACTGAGAACTCATACGGATAGTCTCTGTCATTTTTCTCTTCTCCCTGAGGTTCCTGATGACTCACAAATTACGTACCTTTTGCATGAAAATCCGGGCGAGTGTCTCAGGTTTCCTGTGATACAGTTCAAAGCCTGAGCAATTGAGTGATGGCAAGGGTTCAGATATGCTTAAGCGCTTTGAAGTCGGCGCTTTTTGATCCAAACCAGAATAAGAACATAAGCGAATGTCAGATACATTTAATCTCATTTTCTTCCCGACCGTTCAGGACGGGCAGAACGAAATCGAAGTCCGGGCGAACCTCGTTACCGCGCTGAAAGTTGATGAAGAAAAAGTAAATTCCTGGTTTGCCATGGGCACACCGACGGTTTTACTCAAGGACGTCGATGAAGCAACGGCCAGTCGTTATCGTGATGCCATTCGCCAGTGCGGTGCTAATTGCAATATTCAGCCCAGCAGCGGGGGTAAAACCAATCTGTCGCTGGTGCCTAAGTCTGCCCGGACCGACCTGTTTTTCTGTCCTTCCTGTGAATATGAGGAAGATCTGCCTCATGGCCAGACTTATGATGTTTGCCCCAAGTGCGGTCTTGTCATGGAAAAGTGGCAGGAAAAAATGCGCGAGGAGAAGGAAAAAGAGGAAATCCGTCGGCGCCTCATGCGTCAGGCGCGCCTGAAAGAAGACGACGCCGCAGAAAAGAAACGCAAACAGGATGAACTCGCCCGGCTGAAACGGCTTGAGGCAGAAATCATGAAGGAGTTGGGGCTGAAAGCCCCCTCAGCTGCCTGGTTGTTCTTTGAACGTCATCCGGTAATGATCTCTCTGGCATTT
>JAGRIO010000578.1 GCA_020443225.1 Pseudomonadales bacterium | reverse complement strand
GCAGTTAAATATCACCCATTTTGATGCCGCAGCGACCGGGAAAGACACTCAGACTGCAGATGCCTCTGAAGTGGTGAAGAACTTTGTCGGAAAGGGTACCGCGAAAAGCAGAGCGGGCTCGGGCACCAGTAATGCAGCAAAACCCCGCACTCGTAAAGCCGGCGCGCCAAACGCTGACAGGAAGACTGACGGGAAGAACGACAAGAAGACAGATAAGGCTCGTGCGCCTGCCAGAAAGAAGGTCCGTGCCAAGGATAAGGCCAGTAAGGGCAAGCGTAAGCCTTCAGGTCCGGTCTGAACCACCAGAGCCTGTTATTGCAGTGCTTTCATCAGGGCCATAGCCGGGCGTGAATCAAAATACTCACGCAGGGCGATGATCTGTCCATTGTCTGCTTCGCCGATTACAACCACGCGGAACTGCATCCTGGAACCATCCGGCAGGGTACCGCAAACGTCGTGTTCCTCGACGAAACCATGTTCAGTCGCCGTTCGCACTGGGTTTTCATAATGGAAATCCGGAATCGCTTTTTTTACGGCGACCGAGAACCGAATCAGGGTTTTCCTGTTCATCGCAGGTCCGCCATTCTGGGTCCCGGTGAAATCATTACTGCAAAGCCGTTCCAGAGCATCGGCATCACCTGCGGTGGTTGCCTGGAAAAATTGTTCACACAGATCGGTGTTGTTCGTCATGGGTCGGCTCTCTCAATTGCTGGTTGTTTGACTCGATACGGTTGTCATGGCCTCTGTTGATGGCGTCTGTCGATGGCGTCTGCCGATTGTCCGGGCAATTCACCGGGGTTGCGTTGAATGTAAACGTTCAGCCTGCACTCACAGGGCATTCATACCACCGTCGATGATAAATTCGCTACCCGTGGAATAGGAGCTTTCATCACTGGCAAGGAACAGTGCCAGGTTGGCCACTTCACCGGCGCTGGCGCCGCGCCCCATGGGTATCCGGCTTTTCATACGTTCTGCTGAGCCAAGTTGATCAGCCATCGGCGTTTCAATCAGACCTGGGTGCACAGAATTGACCCGTACGCCTTTACGGGCAAGTTCGACGGCGGCGGTTTTGGTCATGCCACGAACAGCCCATTTAGAGGCGCTGTAGGCAAAGGCACCGGCAGCTGAGCGCAAGCCTGCCAGAGAAGAGATATTCACAATAGATCCGCCACCCCTCTGAATCATCGGTGCTGCTACGGTTTGCATACCGAGAAACACGCCCTGGCAATTGATGCGCATCACCTCTTCAAACTCTGCCAGCGTGGTATCTGTCATCCTGCTGGTGCGAAAGATGCCGGCGTTATTGATGAGCACGTCTATGCCTCCTTCAACGGAGACAATCTCATCAATCAGTGATTGCCAGCCATCCGGGTCGGCTACATCCAGATG
>JAGRIO010000056.1 GCA_020443225.1 Pseudomonadales bacterium | reverse complement strand
CTGAAATCGGCCCGGGCTAACAAGGTTGGAAAATCTTAATGAATGATGTTTACACGCCTTCGGGCAATGTTCAGGCACTGGTCGACCGGGAACTGGGGGGGGCAGAATCAGAACAAGATCCTTTCCGGGTAAGATTAGAACGATATCTGCCTGAATTGTGTGAGCTTCTCGGCACGATCTACGAAGGTCGCAGCGATTTATCAGCATCAATCAGCAAACTGGTGAAGACACTCTCGGAAGGATATGAGAACAGATCCGCAAGACTCAGGCGCAGAGATACGGTTCGGCTTGAAGACGAGCTTTGGTATCGCCACGAGAATATGGTCGGCATGGCGTGCTATGTTGACCTGTTCGCAGGTGATCTGAAGAGGCTTCACGACAAGATACCGTATCTAAGGGATCTGGGTATTACCTACCTGCATCTGATGCCCCTGTATAAATCACCTGAAGACGAGAATGATGGTGGCTATGCCGTTACAGATTACCGTACGGTAGATCCGAAGCTGGGAACCCTTGAAGATCTGCAATCGCTTGCCGGTGCACTTGATGATGCAGGCATATCTCTGGTGCTGGACTTTGTGTTCAATCACACCGCAGACGATCACGAGTGGGCGCAGGCTGCACGTCAGGGTGATCCGGAGTACGTTGATTATTACTGGATTTTCAGCGATCGCACTCTGCCAGATGCCTATGAGGAAAATCTGCGTGAAATATTTCCGCAGACCCGTCGCGGCAGTTTTACGCACTTGCCTGAAACTGATCAGTGGGTGTGGACTACATTCAACAGTTTTCAGTGGGATCTGAACTATTCTAACCCGGCTGTTTTCACCGCCATCGTGGGTGAAATGTTGTTCCTGGCCAATCTGGGGTGTGATGTTCTGAGACTTGATGCGCTGGCGTTTATCTGGAAAGACATGGGTACGAGCTGCGAAAACCGGCCCAATGCCATCCGGTTAATCCAGGCCTTCAACCTTTGCCTTCGAATGGTAGCACCTGCGACGGTTTTCAAATCTGAAGCCATTGTTCACCCTGATGATGTGGCTAAATACATTGGCCCGGACAAATGTCGTCTGTCATACAATCCGCTGACTATGGCGCTGTTGTGGAACAGTCTTGCTACACGGAAAACCCGCTTACTGAATAAATCTCTTACACATCGTTTCGAGATTGATGATCGTTGCAGCTGGGTCAATTACGCCAGATGTCATGATGATATCGGATGGACGTTTGATGATGGTGATGCGAATGCGCTGGGTATTAATGGCGCAGATCACCGGGGTTTCCTCAATCAATTCTATACGGGACAGTTTCCCGGAAGCTTCGCGCGCGGATTAGGATTTCAGTACAACCCGGAAAATGGTGACTGCCGGGTTTGCGGTTCGCTGGCTTCGCTGTGTGGTCTGGAATCGGCACTGGAAGCCGCAGATGAAGCTGCAATCGAAGCTGCAATTGCGCGCATTCTGCTTGTTCACAGCATCCTGCTCAGCATCGGTGGTATTCCGCTGATTTATGCGGGCGATGAGATGGCGGTGCTTAATGACTATCGCTTTATGGATGATCCCGGTAAACGGGCGGATGCCCGGTGGGTAAACAGACCGTTTATTGATGAGGACGTGATCTCCAGGGCAATGACACCCGGAACGCCGCAATACAGAGTGCATCAGGGTATCCGGCATATGATCCGGCGCCGCAAGGCGATGCCGGTCCTCGGCAGGGGAAAGACCCGCATTCTTGAAGCAGACAACGTACATCTGTTCAGCTTTTTGCGATATGCAGAAGGGGCGTTGCCGGTGATGGTCGTTTGTAACTTCAGCGACTCAGAACAATTTCTGAATATTCAGCGATTTGATCAGCTGGGGCTGCTGAAGGATGCGGAGAACCTGCTCGACCCTTCCGCTACAGCACCGGAGGACGGAAATATCCGCTTGAAACCCTATGAGGTGCAATGGCTTCAGCTTGTAGGTATCGCCTGATGGCCAGCGATCTTAAAAAAAAAGAGGTTCGATTAGCATGACAACAAATACAGACATTAATAAGCAACCATTGTCTTTCGTGGAAAAGGTTGGCTACGGTTTGGGAGACATGGCGTCGAACTTCTATCTCGGCTTCTTCGGACTGTTCCTTCTGTATTACTACACCGATATCTATGGCCTGGCGCCGGCTGCAGTGGGAACAATGCTGCTGATATCGAAGCTGATAGATGCCTTCAGTGATCCGCTGATGGGGTTAATCGCCGACCGTACCAGTAGTAAATGGGGAAAATACCGGCCCTATCTGCTGTGGGTTGCCGTCCCTTATGGGTTACTTGGCTATGCGATTTTTTATGGTCCTGAACTCTCTACCACGGGGAAGCTGATCTATGCGTACGTAACTTATATATCGGTGATGCTGGCGTTTACAGCGGTGAATGTTCCCTACTCTGCGTTGTTAGCCGTTATTTCACCGGTTGCGACTGAACGCACTAAGGCTACGCAGTTCCGGTTCATATTCGCTGCCGGTGGTGGACTGATGGTCGCCGCTTTTGCCACGCCCCTGTCAACCTGGCTGGGTGGCGGTGACGATTTGCTGGGCTTCAGGCTGACCATGGCATTGTTTGCTGTACTCTCGGTGGGTATGTTCTGGCTAACTTTCTTCACTACCCGCGAACGAATTGTTCTGGCAGACCATAGTGCAAGTGTTGGTGATGATTTTCGTGGTCTGGTGAAAAATGTCTCGTGGATCGTACTTGCCATTGCCGGCATCATTTTGATTACCGGGCTGGTTACCCGCTTCGCGTCAACGGCTTACTATGTGAAATACTATCTCGCGGACGATGGTGTTCCGGTGTTGTTTGGTTTTTTCGACAGAATTGCGGTTGTTTCCTCTGCGGGATTGATCGGGCAGATTGTGGGTGCCTTGCTGACGCCTGCCCTGGTAGCGAGATTTGAGAAACACCATCTGGTTATGACCATGTGCTGGCTGCACGCGGTCTTGCTGGTGGCCTGTTATATCGTGCCCCCGGCGTATTTCTGGACCATCGCGCTGCTGAACTTCCTGGGTATAACGACCTTCGGCGTGGTCATTACCTTACTCTTCACCATGTACACGGATTGTGCGGAATACGGTGAATGGACAACGGGTCAGCGCAGCTCGGGACTTACGGTTTCAGCGTCGATGTTTTCACTGAAGTTTGGTTCTGCTGTTGGTGGAGCCCTGCCGGGTTTCATTCTGGCTTACGTGGGTTTTATCGCTAATCAGAGCCAGAGCGATGATGCGATCATGGGAATCAGGGTCATGTTTAACATGGTTCCTGCGGTGCTGTTCTTTCTGGGAGGCTGCAGCATGATTCTGTATAAGATCGATCAGGCGACGATCACGCAGATGGAAACTGACCTTGATGCCCGAAGGGTTGCTCAGATGTGACCGGTATACACGGTCAGCGGTGTTTTCCTCTGTGAACAGGGTTCACAGAGGCTGGCTTGTGTGACTGTACTTTGATCGTATAATGGCGCTATGACCAATCGGGCTATTACCTCTTTTGACATTGCCAAAGCGGCAGGCGTCTCTCAGGCGACCGTCTCGCGAGCCTTGCGTAACAGCTCATTAGTTAATGCAGAAACCCGCGCCCGTATCCAGAAGATTGCGAGAGAGATGAATTACTCCGTCAATCGTCTGGCTGCCAATTTACGTACCCAGCAAACCCATGTGCTCGCGATTCTGCTTTATGAGGAAGTCGGGGAAAGGCCTTTTGAGGCAAATCCATTCTTCCTGTCGATGTTGGGTAGTATTACTCATGCCGCCGCAGATCTGGGTTATGACGTGCTGGTGACGTTTCAGGGTGAAGAGGATGACTGGGATCATGAAATCCTCGATACGAAGCGTGCTGATGGTGTCATCCTGCTGGGCTGTCGCGACTATCAGAAATGGGAGGACCGGCTTCGGGAGCTGATCGAATCCAGGGTACGTCTGATATTCTGGGGACCTTATTCGGAAAAGCTAAGTGGTCATATTGTCGGGTGCGATAACATCGCTGGCGGCCGAATAGCGACGGAACACCTGATAAAACTGGGAAGGCGCCGCATCATGTTTCTGGGTCTGGCTACAGAGACCAGCCCTGAATTTCTGGCGCGATATCAGGGCTACCGACAGTCCTTGCTGCAGGCAGGGCTGGAGCCGGATGAGACTCTGGTGGTAGCTGCAAAAAACGAAGGGCAGGAAGGCTACGATGCTGTCAGGGCAGTGATCAGCTCAGGGTGTGAGTTTGATGCCATCTTCGCCGCAACCGATATGTTAGCAATCTGGGCGATGAAAGCGCTGCATGAGGCTGGCCTGAGTGTACCGGATCAGGTGGCAGTAATAGGCTATGACGACCTGACGATTTCGCAGCATGTGACACCCAGTCTTACAACGGTTCGTCAGGATGTTGCCGAAGCCGGGCGTATACTGGTGAACAACCTGGTAGGGTTGATCAATGATGAAGCTGTCAGTTCTGCACTGATGCAACCTACACTGATTGTTCGTGATTCTGCCTGAAGGCAGTTGTCAGCCCAGATAGTCCAGCCAGGGGCTTTGCTCCTGAATCATATGATCTACCAGATCGGGAATTTGCTTCGCTACCGTCACGACCGGATCCACCAGTAACGCCTGAATGACGCAATCCCTGGACTTCCTCAGAACCGCCTCGGCGGTCATATCATGAACGCCAATCTGGTTGGTGAGCAGGCCGGTAAAGCCTGAGGGCAGGTCCACATTGATACCCTGGATGCCACTGGCATCGATGTACGCCGGTACTTCGACAACCATCCAGTCCGGCAGGTTTCTCAGGTGACCGTTATTGGGTATGTTCACCGCACCTTCTTCGTACTTTCTGTCTGCCAGCATGCCCTCAATGATCGGTACGACCCGCTCGTGCAGTTCCAGTTTGATAGCGGGTTTGCTGTCCCCGAGATGATGTCTGTACAGTGTGTAGAAATCCAGAATACCCCGGTGATCAGAGACTTCATGAGCCCACTGAATGTACTCGCCGAAATGGCTGTCATAGGTGATGGGCAGAAGATTGAACTGCTCAAGGATATCGCGGAACAACCATCTGTCAGACCACTGACGCTTCACCGGCACCTCAGACAGGTCGACCTCCATCCAGCCTTCGGTATTAATAGCGCGCTGCTTCTCTCTCGTGTAGTTGAGAATTTCAGAATAGCCCGGCAATGCTGAGAAATAAGCCGGGGCTTTCGCGCGGACGTCTTCATAGGCCGATTCACCACTATCGGTATAGATAACATCTGCCAGTACTGAGAAATGATTCAGACCTGCTGCGCGGTAGTGAATCTGGTCGCGACTAACGCCTAACAGAGGGGCAAGATGGCGCTCCAGTGAGGCGATTTCGTGACACATGCCGATGAATTTCAGTTCCGGAAAGGCACGATGAACGGTCGTGCAGATCCGGCTCATGGGATTGGAGAAATTAAAAATGGTAGCGTCAGGAGAAACCTCACTGACAGAACGGCAAATCTCAAGAATAGGCGGAATGATGCGCAGAGAGTGAAACAAACCACCGGGACCACCGTTCTCACCGTATACCTGCTGAATGCCGTACTGCTGAGGGATTTTCCAGTCCATATCCCAGAGTTTGAAGCGATCGCCCACCTCAATAGAGATCAGGACAAAATCAGCCCCTTTCAAGGCTTTGGCAAGATCAGACTCGACGCTGATGCGTTGTTTCAGACCGTTCGCCGCGATGAACTCCTGAGCCATTTTCAGGGTCGCGGTCGCAGCTTTCTCGTTGATATCATTGAGAACAATCTCTGCATCGACGAGCAACGTACTCTGGAATATATCTCCGAGCATGCCTGCACCGAACTGAAGGCTGCCGGCACCGATCATCACGATTTTTGTCATTCCGATATCCCCGGATTAATTTCTGATTTGGTGAACTGAATCATCAGACACCAATGATAAATATCAAAGTCAATGCAAACGTATTCAGCGGTTTCTGCAGTGCTCAGCGAAAATCTGAGATGAATTTTTCAATTTCGGCAGTGGTTGGTGGGGAGCAACCTGTGCGGGAAACATTGATGGCGGCTGCCGCACAGGCATAGTCCAGAGCACTTTTCAGTTCGGCTGTATCGAAGTTCGAAAGACCGCCCTGAGGAATGCCCTGCCTTAGTAAATATGTCAGGAATGCCGAGTGGAAGGTGTCTCCTGCACCGACGGTGTCAACAAGCCGGTCTACCGGATAAGAATCTCTGCGGACTCGCTGGTCCTGTGTAAACAGCCATGCCCCCCCTTTGCCTTCTGTTAACAGTAGCAGACCGTTATTCATTTTCTGGTGAACGATTTCACCGGCCCGCAAGGGGTCCTCAGCAAGGTTCAGGGCCAGGAGGTCTTCATCGCTCGCTTTCACAATGTCGCAATATTCCAGCAAAGATATGACGCCTGCGATATAGGCTTGCTGATCGGAGCTGGCGCCGGAGCGGATATTGATATCGACGCTGATAAGGACATTGTTGCGTCGCAGATGTTCGAAGATGTCAAAGGTTCGGGAGAGCTGGCTTGGCGTGATGGCCAGCGACCCGGTGTGAAATATCTGTAAATCCGCAGGCAGGTCGGCGATGATCTGCTCTGAAGTCGTGTCTTTGTCAGCAACCCCTTGTCGGTAAAGCGTGTAGGTAGGTGCACCCTGTGAATCGAGTTTTATCAGTGATAAAGAGGTTGGCAGTTCAGACCGTCTTCCGGCCGGCAGGTTGACGCCTTCAGCTATAAGGTTGTCGTAAAGTAGTGTGCCAAGCTGATCTTTACTTAAGGGTGAAAGATAACTGACATTCATGTCCTGTCTGGCAAGGCCAATGGCCACGTTATACAGTGAACCACCTGGCAGTGGGTGGAATACACCGTCTCTTTCGATCAGATCTATTAAAGCTTCACCCAGTACCGCAATACTCACCAGTGTCTTCCTCCTTTACCGTCTGTCTTTCAGGTTTTTTGTTCAGCTCTTTTGTTCAGCCATCAACGGATGCCAGTTGATCCGGTTGATGTAACGGCGTGCTTCCGATTCGTAAGGCCAGCAGACTCGCCATGATGAAGCACGCACCACAGAATACCAGAGCAAGTCTGGGATCACCCTGCAGTAGCGCCTCATAGTAAGCACCAAAAGTCAGCATCATCAGAATTTGCGGTATACAGACAAACGCATTAAGTATGCCCATATAAACACCTATGTGTGTCGCGGGTACCGCGTTTGCGGTTATTACATAGGGCACGGTAATGATGCCAGCCCAGGCGATACCAACCGGTATCATCGCCAGCAGTGTTAATGTCAGATCGTTGGTCATTACCATACTGATAAATCCCAGCCCCCCGATGACCAGTGTGGTTGCATAAACCCGGCTCTCGCCGTAGTTCAGGATAATCCGTGGCAGCAGAAAGCTGACGGCGAGGGTCGTGATGTTCATGATGGTGAAGGTCATGCCCACCTGCGCCGTGCCTTCGGCAAATCCCGGACTTTCAGGGGTCGGTGCACCGTACGAGTGTCGGGCAATCGAGAGCGCAAGATACTGCCACATCAACGGAAGTCCGTACCAGGTAAACAGTTGTACCCACCAGATCTTGCGCAGTATGGGTGGCATACCGACTATTGCCCGCCAGAGTTCTTTCAGGGTGCCTGCAATGCCGCTACCCTGATGTGCCTGTTGCTCGGCGGAATCCTGTGCGGGCGGGTACTCTTCAGTTTTGATGTAGCTCCATGCGCTGGCGAGTAACATGGTTACCACGCCCACCAGAAAAGCGTATTTGACGATGTCTGGTATCGTGCTGCCGTCAGTCTCGGCGGAGACCCCAAAGAAGATCATGATCATCGGCATGAGCCCCGCGAGCATTTGCCCAACGGCAATCATGACAGACTGGACTGCGAAACCCAGGGGGCGCTGATCGTGATTCAGATTATCGCCGATCAGTGCGCGATAGGGTTCCATGGCGGTATTCATCGATGCATCAAGAATCCAGAAGAGTCCCACAACCATCCAGAGCGCTGGCACGTAAGGCATGAACATAACAGCGATGCTGCCGATCAGCGCGCCGAACAGAAAAAAGGGTTTGCGGCGACCGAAGCGGGTCCAGGTCCGGTCACTGATAACGCCGATCAGTGGCTGAATAAGCAGGCCGGTAACGGGACCAGCAAGCCAGAGAATGGGCAGTTCACTTTCACTCGCACCGTGATAACGGAAGATGGGGCTCAGATTGGCCTGTTGGAGTCCGAAACCATACTGAATTCCGAGAAACCCAAAACACATGTTCCATATCTGCCACAGCGACAGTGACGGTTTATTCTGATCTTTCATACCGGGCAGCTTTTTCTTTTTTTATAGTGTGTCAGGTTATTAGCGCGTCAGGTTTATAGTGCATCATGTCTATAGTGCATCTGGGGCACACCCTCATGTCAGCCTGCGGTACTCTGCAACTGACAGCATCTGTTGGTGCAGCTGAGCATCCTATGATCATTGATGCTTCAGGGCACAAGGTCACCAGACCCAGTGAGACGGCCCGGATTCCCGGCATGGCGGCGCTTTTTTGTGCAGACCGCTGACGGACCAGAGAACGGTCATCCGGATTCTGACAATAGGATGAATGCACGGTTTTGCGCCATGGTTATTTAATGAATACGTTTTCAAATAGATCATGCTGCCATTGGCCGATACTATTGCCCGGCGTCAGATGACGGCATTGCTGACTTCCCCTTTTATCAGGGTGCGCGATGCCTTCGACGCAGGATGCTGGCGGGTTGAATGTCTGTCTGCCGGAAAGCGCGTTGTTTGTTGCAGAAACAGTGAAGAAGACTGAACTATGAAACATTTAACTCCTGGTCGCTGGAACCTGGTTGCTGATGTAGGTGGCACCAATGCACGATTTGGCGTCGAAGATTACGCCAGTAGCGAGATCAGAGTCGTCAGACATTATTCTGTTGCCGAACACAGCAATCTGAATGAAGCGGTTCTGCATTTTCTTGATGATATTAACGATCTGGAAGTGTGGAGTGAGTTTCCGGAGGCTGCCTGTGTTGCGGTAGCCTGCGCCGTTGAAAGTGATGTGCTTCAGTTCACCAATAGCCCCTGGACGGTTAATGCTAATGAACTGGCCGCCATACTGGGTGATATCAAAGTCGAACTGATCAATGATTTTGCAGCAGTGGGTTACGCGGTCGGCGATCTTAAACCACAGGACTGGCATCAGTTGGGGCCGGGTAGTCCGCAACCGGGCCGGCCCATTGTGGTGCTGGGACCCGGTACTGGACTGGGTGTCTGTACCCTGGTTCCCATCGGTTCCGGTTATCAGGTTATTGAGGGAGAAGGCGGGCATGTCGACTTTGCGCCGGTTGACAGCCAGGAACTTGAGGTACTGAGATTACTGACAAGCCGGTTCGGACGAGTTTCAGTGGAGCGACTGTTATCCGGTGAAGGCATTCTGAACATCTATCAGGCTCTGACGAGTCTGGCCGGGGGAGAAGCGCAACACACCTCGCCGTCAGAGGTTACCGCGGCGGCGATGGCGGGAAGCGATAGTCTGGCGCTTGAGGCGATGGAAATGTTTGCCCGGGTTCTGGGCGGGGCGGCCGGCAATCTGGCCCTGACCCTGGGAGCGAAAGGTGGGGTTTACATTGCCGGTGGTATTGTTCCGAGGTTTCTGGCGTTTTTTGAGAACAGCGACCTGCGTCATCGCTTTGAATCAAAGGGCAGGTTTCGTTCTTATCTGGCGGATATACCGCTGAGAGTCATTGTCAAAAACGATATGGGACTGGCGGGCGCTGCCAGGCGACTGGATCTGGCTGAGAGATAAACAGGTTAACACTCAGCCAGAGCCCAATCGGCTGACCTCATGCTGAGAAGCGACTCAGCAGATCACATACGCGGTTTGAGTATCCCCATTCATTGTCATACCAGGATAACAGCTTCAGGTAGCGGCCATTGCAGACCTGCGTGAACGACGCATCGAAAATCGACGAGTGCGGATTGCCGATAATGTCAGAAGAAACTATCGGTGCGGTCGTGAACTGCAGAATACCTTTGAGGGGTCCATCACTTGCTTCCTGCAGGACTTCGTGCACGGCTGCTACAGAAGCTGGTCTTTCAAGCTCTGCAAACAGGTCCACCACTGAACCATCAGGGACCGGTACCCGCGCGGCGATTCCGTGAAGTCTGCCATTCAGGGGCGGCAGGACTTCTCCAACAGCTTTGGCTGCACCGGTTGATGTAGGGATGATGTTTTCTGCGGCCGCGCGGCTTCGGCGCCAGTCTGAATGAGGAACGTCGGCCAGTCTCTGATCGTTGGTGTAAGCGTGCACGGTGTTGATCACGCCTTCCCGGATGCCGAAAGCTTCGTGAATGACTTTCGCGACGGGTGCCAGACAGTTCGTAGTACAGCTGGCGTTGGAAATGATCTTGTGGTCACGGGACAGCCCTGCATCGTTCACACCCAGAACCACGGTGTAGTCGATCTTGTCTTTGGCGGGCACGGTCAACACTGCCAGTCTGGCACCCGCTTCGATATGCATGTTTACTTCTTCCCGGGCGCGGAAAACCCCGGTAGATTCAACCACCGCGTCAATTTCCAGAGCTTTCCATGGCAGTTCCCTCGGGTCACGAACACTCAGCATCTTGCAGCGCGTTCTGGCGGTCACAAGCTCATCTCCCTCAATTCGTACACCACCCTGAAAATTGCCCATGACGGTGTCATAGTTCAGTAGGTACCGGAGTGCATTCGGATCAAACAGATCATTGATTGCCACGATTTCGAGATCATCATTCTGTTCCGCAACGCGGAAGACCGCGCGGCCTATCCGGCCGAATCCATTAATTGCTATGCGCATCAGGCTGCCTCCCTCCTGCTGTCCAGTTGACTGTAAAGATGCACGACATCCAGAATTCTTCGCGCGTGCCCCAACGTTTCATGCCAGGCCAGTAGTTTGATGGTTCGCTCGCCTGCTTTTATTGTGCCGTCGAGGTCCACCAGCATTGAGGTTCTGAAACCGGTGACGTCTGACGAAACGATTGGATCGGTGGTGGTCGCAATGAGTTCTGGCATCGCTTTTTCTGCGTCAGCGAAACAGGCATTTACCGCCTCAACAGAGATATCCGGATCTGAGAATACGAGGGTCAGATCCACCAGAGAGCCTGTCTGTACAGGCACATTGAGTGCATAGGCTGTCATTTTGCCATCAAGTTCTGGCATGACGTGCTGAACCCATTGCAGTGCGGGCGTATGATTGGGAATGATGTTTTCCGCACCCGACCGGCTACGGCGATAGTCGGGCCCCGCCAGATCCTGCAGACTCTGATCTGAGGTGTAGGCGTGTACCGAGGTCATTGAGGCGTGCTCAATGTTCCAGCGTGATGTTATGGTTTTCAGTGCCAGTGCCGTCGCTGTGGTGGAGGCTGATCCCGCAGAGATGATTCTGTCGCTGGCATCGGCATCCTGGTTGTTAACACCAAAAAGGATGACCCGGTCGATGCCTTCTTCTGGTAAGACCGAGGTGATGACCCGCCGGGCGCCATTGTCGATATGGGGTTGCAGAGCCGCAATCGATTTAAACTTGCTGGTCGCGTCGATGACGACATCGACGTCGAAAACATCCCAGGGAACTTCTGCCGGTAAGTTACCTGACAGCATCCGGGTTCTGCCCCGGTTACTGATCAGGTAGTTACCTTCCAGCCTGACTTCAGCCTGCCTCATGGTTCTTGTCAGCAGGTGGTGCAGTATTTCAGGGCGACCGACGTCTGAGACAGCGACGACTTCAATATCAGGGTCTTCATGAGCCAGACGATAGATCTGCCGGCCTATTCTCCCGAATCCCATCAGGCCGATTCTTATTGTTGACATAGTTATTTGTCCTTTCTTTTTACGGGGCTTTCAGCCACTGGCTGAATAGCTGATTTAGCGGTTCTGAGTTTTGCTTCTGCATCACTGCCATTGGTCAGGGCAAGCACCACCTGCAGCGCATCAAGCAATACCAGATGGGCCAGCCGTGAGTTCATGGGGGTGTAGATGTTGGTGTCTTCTGCCACTTTGCAATCGAATACAAGATTCGCTGCGGCACCCAATGGTGTATGTTCACCGGAGATGGCAATGACTTTCGCGCCCTGCGCCCGACACAGTGATACCGCTCTGGTCAGTTCAGGCCATTTGCCGGTCTGCGAAATGAAGATGAAAACATCATCTTCGGTGGCGATTGAGGCCATTTGCAGAATGGTTTGAGTATCTGTCGCTGCAGTACAGGGTGTCCCCAGCCGAAAGAATTTATGGGTAGCATCCTGGGCAACCAGACCGGATGCCCCGATACCGGCAAAGACGATCTGTCTGGCATTTGTCAGCAGTTGGGTTGCCTCTTCGAACGGTAGGACTGCCGTCAGTCGGGACAAGTCCAGCAGCGTGCGGGTGCAGGTTTCCATGACCTTAAGTGCGGCCGTGGAAACTGTGTCATCGGCCTGCACGCTTTGATGAAGGTAGGTTTCAGGTATCTGGGATGCAGCAATCAACTGATCTTTCAGTGCTCTGAAGCCATTCAGGCCCAGACGCCGACAGAATCTGATGACTGTGGGTTCGCTGATTCCTGCGAGTGAGGCGAGTTCGGCGATGTTGGTATTCGTCGCTGCTCTTGGATTTTCAAGCAGCCACAGGGCGACCCGTTTCTCCGATGGAGGAAGGGTCGGTAGAGAGTCTCTGATAGTTTGTAAAATAGTCATGTAGTTAAATTACGTAAAACTTGCTTGATTGTAAAGATATAAACGTAGTTAAATTACGTTCATTCGCTGACCAATAAGACAAAATGACGATATGGCACAACTCTTACCGGTAGATGACTTCGATCTCATTATCTTCGGCGGTTCCGGTGACCTCGCGCTGCGCAAGCTGTTACCGGCTCTCTGGCATCGACACTGCGACGGCCAGTTTCCGGTTAGTAGCAGAATCATTTCGATAGGCAGAAGTGAGATTGATCGCAGTGGCTATCTGGAGCTGTTAGAGAAAACCCTCACCGAGAACATAGATCTCTCCGGCAGACAGGAGCTGTGGCAGGCATTCGTTGACCGGATCAGTTACCTCGAAGTTGATGCGCTGGATTCAGGCACATGGTCACCCCTGGCAGAGATGCTGGCAGGTCGTGATGACGTGATCCGCGCTGTATATCTGGCGACACCGCCATCGCTCTTTGGGCCTGTTGCGCGGGGCTTCAGGGAAGCCGGCTTGTGTGTGCCGGAAATGAGAATAGTGCTGGAAAAGCCTGTTGGCCGGGACTTTGAATCAGCACAGGTGATCAATGATGAGGTAGGTGGCTGCTTTGCGGAAAATCAGATTTTCCGGATTGATCATTATCTGGGTAAGGAAACAGTACAGAATCTGCTGGCCCTGAGGTTCGGAAATGCCATACTCGAGCCCCTGTGGCGCCGGGAAGTCATCGATCACGTTCAGATCACCATGGCTGAGGATCTGGGGGTCGGAAACCGTATCGAGTTCTATAACGACATCGGTGCGCTTCGCGATATGGTCCAGAACCATATGTTGCAGCTGGTGTGTCTGGTTGCCATGGAGCCGCCTTCCAGTCTGGACGATGACGCGGTTCGTGATGAAAAAATTAAGGTGCTGCGGGCGCTTAAACCGATTGTTGGTGAGAAGGTCGTTACCCATACAGTCAGAGCGCAGTATCTGGGTGGTGCGGTGAAGGGGCGGGTAGTTCCTTCCTATGCTGAGGAGCTGGGCAGCGAGAGCCAGGCCGAGACATTCGTTGCCATGAAGCTCGAAGTCGATAACTGGCGCTGGTCCGGCGTTCCTTTTTTCATCAGAACCGGCAAGCGTTTGCCCGCCAAGCACTCTGAAATTGTTATTCAGTTTAAACCTGTGCCACATCCCATATTCGATTCGGAATACAGCGCAACTCAGCCAAACCGGTTGTCGATCAAGCTGCAACCTGATGAGGGTGTGAAGCTCAGTATCATGTCAAAAGAACCGGGGCCTGGTCAGTTACGGCTTCGACCGGTCTCGCTCAATCTTAGCTTTGAAGAGACATTTGGTATCAGATATCCGGATGCTTATGAGCGGCTGGTCATTGAAGTACTGCGTGGCAATCCAGCCTTGTTTATGCGCAGAGATGAAGTAGAGGCTGCCTGGCGCTGGACGGACGGAATACTTGAGGGGTGGGAGAAATACAATCAGCAGCTTGAATCCTATGTGGCGGGCACCTGGGGACCCACCGGGGCGTCGGTATTGCTGGACAGGACGGGGCGCTCATGGTTCTGAAAGAATATGCAACCCGGGAACGGGCTTCGGATGTGCTGGCAGATGATATCGCTGCCCGTCTCAGACTGATGCTGGATGCAAATGATCACGTTCTGCTGGTGGTCAGCGGCGGTAGTTCACCGGGGCTGTGTTTTAAGAGGCTGGCAACGGCGGAGCTGGAATGGTCGAGGGTGTATATCACGCTGACCGACGAGAGATGTGTTCCCGCAGATCATGAAGCAAGCAACGAGCGTCAGGTAAGAGAGATGCTCATGCAGAACAACGCCGCCGCCGCTACCTTTGTCCCCCTGATGGAAGACAAGCTGAAAGATCTTGCTGGCGTGCCTGCGCTGGCAATCGTTGGTATGGGCGAGGATGGACACTTTGCCTCTATTTTTCCGGATCTGCCGGAGCTTGATCAGTTGCTGGATGCAGAGAATGAGAGTCTGACAGCAGCCGTATCGACCAGCGCAAGTGAATACAGACGCAAGACAGCAACCTTTTCCTTTCTGCTTGATTCGGAACTCGTAGTGCTGCTTGCTTTCGGTCAAACCAAAAGAGCCATCATTGAAGATTCTGCAGGATTTCCTGTGGGATATCTGATCGCGCAAAAGAAAACGCCGGTAGAAGCCTACTGGGCACCCTGAGTAAATTGTTGGAAATAAAATGAATACAGTCATAGATGCGGTAACCAGACGCATTCGGGAGAGAAGCCGTAAAACACGGGGCGGATACCTCGACCGTATAGCCCGCGCGGCACAGGCGGGGCCAGTTCGCGGCAGTCTTTCCTGCAGTAATCTTGCTCATGGAATGGCCGCATGTGGTCAGGTCGCCAAGGATCGGCTGACGGATGAGCTGGCATCGAATATCGGTATCGTCACTGCATATAACGATATGTTGAGTGCTCATCAGCCCTATGAAGAATATCCTGGTTTTATCCGCAATGTGGCACAGGAACTGGGCGCCATTGCGCAGGTGGCAGGTGGTGTTCCAGCCATGTGCGATGGTGTAACGCAGGGACAGGATGGTATGGATCTGTCTCTCTTCAGTCGTGAAGTGATTGCCATGTCCACTGCGCTGGCGCTGTCGCACAACATGTTTGATGCAGTTCTGTGCCTTGGCATTTGCGACAAGATCGTGCCGGGAATGGTGATGGGTGCTCTGAGTTTCGGGCATTTACCGGTTGCCTTTGTGCCTGCTGGTCCTATGCCATCAGGGCTGCCGAACAAGGAGAAGGCCCGGGTTCGGGAAGCCTATGCCAGCGGTGAAGTCGGAAAGTCGGAGCTAATCGCAGCTGAATCCGGTTCCTACCACAGTCCTGGTACCTGCACCTTTTACGGCACTGCGAATACCAACCAGATGTTGATGGAAATCATGGGTCTGCAGCTTCCCGGCAGTTCCTTCATTAATCCGGATCACCCCATGCGACCAGCCATGACGCGGGCAGCTGTCAGCACGGTGCTCAGCAATACCTGTGACGGCGACAACTATCTGCCGATGGGCCGGATATTCAGCGAGGAAGCCGTCGTCAATGGCATCGTCGGTCTGCTGGCGACGGGCGGATCAACTAACCATACCTTCCATCTGATTGCGATGGCGAAGTCTGCAGGTATACAGATCAACTGGTCA
>JAGRIO010000577.1 GCA_020443225.1 Pseudomonadales bacterium | reverse complement strand
ATCGTCACCAACGTCGATCAGATCACCACAGGTATGAATGAAAACCAGGACAAGATTTATCGCAGCATCGACAACCTGGAAGAGGTCACTGCCAGCCTGGCTGAGGTCAGTCGCAGCCTGCCTTCCATGATAACCTCTGTCGACCAGAGTCTCGCCTCACTGGAAGGCACCATGAACGGTGTCGATGAGCTGCTGTATGAAAATAAGGATCAGCTGTCACTTGCTATCCGCAATGTGAACGTACTGACCGAACAGGCCAGTATTAACCTGCAACAGACAGCTTCACTGCTGCAAGCTGGCAAACCTGTGGTTGAACAATTACCGGATGTGATGCTGACGACAGACATAGCGTTACAGAGCCTCACCAGACTAACTGACCAGCTTAGCCGTTCCTGGTTGCTGGGCGGTAATAACTCAACACCATCGCAGCCGACCCTGTCACTGCCTGTTACTCACCCGCACGATGATGAGCTCTATACTGAGCCGGCATCGGGACAATAACCATCAGGAGTCCATCGTGAAAATCCTCTCAGCCCTGTTGATCGTCGTTACCATTCTGTTTACCGGCGGTTGTGCAGTGTCTACTACCGACACGATTGCGACCATGCCGGCGCTGAAGACCGGAGACTCAGAGACAGTGTCTGACGCCGATGGCAAGGTGCTGCCCCGCACGGTCGCCGTGCTGCCCTTCAGGAACCTGACAGACAGTGAATTTGCGTACACCGTGGTTCGGCGAACCATGGTCAATCACTTTTCAACGCTGAACTATCGCATGCTCAACTGGCAGGATGTGGACCAGCGTCTGCAACTTGCGGGGCTGGCATCAACCGCTGACATAATGGCAAAGTCACCAGCCGAACTGATGCAGATTCTGGGTGTCGACGGGCTGATCTACGGCAATATCACCCACTATGACAAAACCTTTGCCGGTATCTATGCGAATATCTCTGTTGGTGTCGAGCTGACCTTTCTCAACAGTGCCGCTGAAGTAGTCTGGGAAGTGAAGGATGTCCGCCGCAGTCATGCGGGTGGTGTCTCCGTCAACCCGGTTGGCTTAATCATGAATGCCCTGGTTGCGGCAAAGCATATTTATGGTGATCTGAACCTGTACCGTGCTGCAGATGATCTGGGTCGTGATCTCGCGCGCCAGATGCCTCAGCCAGCCCGACTGGAGCAACGTGAGCGGCCGGTTATCACCAATGTGGTGCACTCAGGTGTAGGTCAGTACCTGCGTTATGGCGACAAACTGGAAATCGGTCTTGAAGGTACGCCCGGTCTTACTGCTGCAGCCTCGGTAGATGGACTCGGTATTATTGATCTGACCGAGGCTGAACCCGGACAATACGTCGGTAGCGTGGTACTTGACCGCAACGTCAATACAGAAGCTGTCGCT
>JAGRIO010000576.1 GCA_020443225.1 Pseudomonadales bacterium | reverse complement strand
GTTGGCAACTGCGTACACCATGGCGATGGAATACGACAAGGCTATTGATGCCTGGCGTGATGCAGCGAAGTTCTCTGACGCAGGTGAACTGGACTATCGTCTGGCTCAGGCACTGGCAAATCAGGATCGTCATAAAGAAGCTATTGCAGCCTACGAGAAAGCCCTTGATAAGGGGCTGGATGAGAAGTACATAGCTGATGCGAACTTCTGGCTGGGCATCTCTCTGATGCAGATCGAGCAGTGGGATAACGCTAAGGAAGAATTCCGGCTGGCTACTAAAGAGAAGCAGTGGGAGAAAAGTGCCCGTCAGTACATGAAGTATGTAGATGGCGAGAAGCGTCGTCAGGCTGCACTCAAGGAAATGATTGAAGGCGCCTGATCCGGGGTTATACGATAAAGAAAAGGGAGCTGCGGCTCCCTTTTTTGTGCCTGTCGGTAGCGATTTGTTCATTTTTTAACAAGCAACATTAAATTGGTGCGTTAACTTATTGAGTATTAAAGTAAAAGTTGCTTAAAATGTGACTTTCCGGTCAAACAGGAATCAAGCGCGTGCTTGTCAACCTGGGTGTGCTCACTATTCTTAGCCTGTGCTTTGGCTTCTTGCTCACAATGGTCCCTGACCTCGAAGGTAAGAAGCAGTCAGAAGCTGAGTTGAGATACTTCTCTGGTTTCTTCTGGTCCCTGGGAGCAGGCATATTCGGTCTTTACCTCCGGTATATCGAACCCTCGCTTTCAATACTGTCGATATTCGTAGCCAATGCCGGTTTCACCGCAGCGGGTATCTTTCTCTATCGTGGTTTCTGCCAGCGCCGGTCTCTCCAGAACGTCCTGACCTCTGATCGCTTCATAATCGGTTATGTACTGGCTTATTTCTTGACCATCGTCTGGTTTACCCTGGTAGCGCCTAGCCTGATGATTCGCTCTGCGGTGGTTTTTGGTGGATTTTCTTTCTGGTTTCTCAATTGTGTGATTGTCGCCAACAAGCAGATTAATGATTTCAACAAAGGTGAGCGGGTAGCTCGCTGGAGCGTCAATGTCACACTATTTTCGGTCTCTGTATTGTTACCGGTGATGTTCTATTTTGTGCCGGACGAAGATGTGTTCTACAGCCAGTTAATTTTCATCATTCTGATTCTGGAGACCTTCGTTTTCGGGGGCATTTACATCAGTCGGCTTTATGACATTGTTGAATCCCACTATGCAGAATCAGTTACTGACCCGCTGACGGGGCTCTATAATCGCCGCTTTCTCTATATGCAGGCAGAGCAGCAACTGGCAGCTGCACAGCGGCACGATTTCCCTGTCAGTGTCGTGTTGTGTGACATTGATCATTTCAAGCGGATCAATGATTCCTTTGGGCATGAAGCGGGTGATGCGGCTATCAAACATTTTTCCAGCTGTC
>JAGRIO010000575.1 GCA_020443225.1 Pseudomonadales bacterium | reverse complement strand
TGCCCGGCGCACGACCGTAGATCTCCAGTCCGTCCTCCTCCGGCAGGGATGCCGCCAGCAGGCCTGTCGTGGCACCGATCATCACATTCCAGCCTGCCGACCCGTCACCAGCCGAAAGAGTGGTCAGCACCCGCGAAAAGACCGAGGGATGGACCTCATAGCCGCCAAATTCCTTTGGTACCAGCATATGAAAAAAACCGCTGTCCCTGAAGCCGTCGGCGATATCCGCAGGTAGTCTTCTGGCTTTCTCAAATTCATCTGACCGGGCTGCCAGTTGCGGGGCCCAGGTTGCTGCGCGTTCCAGTAAAGTTGCTTCCATCATTCTGACACTCTGAAAACTGTGCCCGGTTCGGGCTGACGAATTTCTCCGGAAAAATGACGGTGCAGAAACGCCAGTGACGTCTCCAGTTCATCCACCGGGACTTCCGGATGCAATCCGGGATGCGCATGAATGCGCTTGTCTTTTGAGGCAAACAGATCAAACAGTGCCAGATAACGGTCTCTGGCAAACAATTCATCCTCAAGCTGCATCAGAAACAGCACTGGACAGGTGATCGACGCAGCAGATGCTTCAATACGTTGTTTCGCTGCTGGCGTCGGGCCAACGTTACCCATCAGACCGAGCACAGCCACCTCAATCCGGGACTCTGTCGCCACCAACGGCAGGCCGAAGATGGTTCCCATTGACAGGCCCCAGTATCCCAGCTTCTCAGCGCCTGTCAGTGCTATCCCGGCTGCTATTGCGGCCTGCCAGTCAGCCATCATATCGTCAGTACAGGCTTCTCTCTGCCATTCCTCTGCAAAAGCTCCCCTGGCACCGTCACCGGTTTTACGCTGGCCGTGAACCGGGCCATCTATAGCCAGCGCCCGATAGCCGTATTCCCGAACGGCTCTTTTCGCCAGGTAAGGAATCGGGGCCTGATGCCTGTCGCCCGATGCACCATGGCCAAACAGAATCAGCGGCGTACCGGTAATCTCCGGGTTATCCCAGAGCGCGCCGTAAACGGTGCGTCCGAGGGAATTGTCGGGACTGGCAACCCGGAACTCCCGGCACCGGTAGCCTTCGCCATCAATTGTCTCAGTGATTTCCAACCCGGTATTCCTCCAGTACTTCTGCATTTATCTCAGCGATAGTGACAAATGCCATCAGGAAACACCAGACCGACCTTTACTTCAGTCAGCTGGTCCATACAATAGGCGCGTTTTCAGCCAGGGAGCTTCCCATGACCGTACATGGATCCTTTCATGCTTTTATGACCGACCCGGATACTCCCAGGCCGGAAAATCCGATCCACTCCACTGATGGTGGAAAAAAGCATGGCTTCCGGGGTGCATTGATAGGTGGCATCCATGTCTATGGCTGGGCTACCTCGACCATTCTGAGCTCTCTCGGTGAACGCTGGCTGGATG
>JAGRIO010000574.1 GCA_020443225.1 Pseudomonadales bacterium | reverse complement strand
GACCCATCAGGGTTCACACCCCTTTGCCGGGTATTATCGACGACCGTTTTGGGCGGTTCAGCTTCTTCCTTACCCAGCCCGGTAGCAACCACAGTCACCCGCATCTTGTCGCCCATCTCTGGATCAATAACCGTACCGATAACAACAGTGGCATTGTCAGAGGCGAATTCTTCGACCGTATCACCCACCTGAGAGAATTCCCCGAGAGAAATATCCACACCGGCGGCGATATTGACCAGAATGCCCCTGGCTCCGTCCAGATCAACATCCTCAAGAAGCGGACTGCGAATGGCGGCCTCGGCGGCTTCTCTGGCCCGCTCCGGTCCGCTGGCTACACCACTACCCATCATGGCCATACCCATTTCTGACATCACAGTTCTCACGTCAGCAAAGTCAACGTTGATCATGCCCGGGCGGATGATCAGATCGGCAATACCCTGAACCGCACCCAGCAGAACGTCGTCAACCGCACCGAATGCCTGCAGCAGAGGCGTATCTTCACCCATGATAGTGAGCAGCTTTTCATTGGGGATGGTGATCAGAGAGTCCACATGCTGAGACAACTCAGCAATGCCGGCCTCTGCCAGACGCATTCTTTTCTTACCTTCAAAACTGAACGGCTTGGTAACGACCGCCACGGTCAGTATGTTCAGGCTCTTGGCAATTTCTGCCACTACTGGCGCAGCGCCGGTGCCCGTACCACCGCCCATACCGGCGGTGATAAAGACCATGTCTGCACCCTGCAGGGCTTCAGCGATCAGCTCTTTATCCTCAATGGCCGCTTCCTTGCCCATGTTCGGATTAGCACCCGCGCCCAGACCTTTGGTCACGTCAGTGCCCAACTGCAGCAGAATCTTCGCCGACAGATTATGCAGCGCCTGCGCATCGGTATTAGCACAGATAAAATCAACACCGGTCACATCCCGGCACACCATGTGTTCCACAGCATTACCACCACCGCCACCGACACCGATGACCTTGATGACTGCATTGACAGGTGCATTATCAACCAGTTCAAACATTTCGAACCCTCCCAGGTAATACCGCATTCATTGTGTTTTTAGTCCCCATTTCAGTTTCGTGCTTTACTGCGCCCATCAGTAGCCCCCCATAAACCAGTTTTTGACCTTATCGACCACGCCACCCATACCGGCATTCACCGGCACAACCACACCTTCATTATGTTGTTGGGCACCGTATAACAGTAACCCTACCGCCGTTGAGTAGATCGGATTTCTGACAATGTCAGATAAGCCGGTAAACCCCTGCGGTTTGCCAATACTGACGGGCATATGGAAGATCTCCTCCGCCAGCTCCATTACTCCTTCCATCTTTGAGGTACCACCTGTCAGGACAATGCCTGCGGCGATAATTTCTTCGAACCCACTTCTGCGCAATTCAGCCTGAATCAGGGTA
>JAGRIO010000573.1 GCA_020443225.1 Pseudomonadales bacterium | reverse complement strand
ATCATCGTTGACACCTGTATTGGCAATGACAAACCGCGGAATGTGCCGGCCTGGAATCAGTTGCAATTGCCCTTCCTGGAAGACCTTGCGCAAGCTGGCCACAGCCGGGAGAGCTTTGATTTGGTGCTTTGCACTCATCTGCATGTGGATCACGTGGGCTGGAATACCATGCTGGTAGATGGCCAGTGGGTACCGACCTTCCCTAACGCCCGCTACCTGATAGCCCGGCAGGAATATGACTACTGGAACAGTGAGAATAATGACGGTGAGTTCGGTGACATCATGAGCGACTCGGTTCGCCCCGTCTATGATGCCGGTCTGATGGATCTGGTAGACATCGACGCTCAGATCTGCCCGGAGGTCCGTCTTGAACCGACAACCGGCCACACACCAGGACATGTATCGATACACATCAGCTCACAGGGTCAGCATGCACTGATTACCGGCGATTGCTTCCACCACCCGTGCCAGATCGCGCACACAGAATGGTCCAGCAGTGCGGATTATGATCAGCAAGCCAGCCGGGTAACCCGCGACAGGTTGCTGAATCAGTACGGAGATGAAGATGTGCTGATTATCGGCACTCACTTCGCCACCCCGACCGCGGGCTATTTTCGCCGTGATGGTGCTGACTACTGGTTCGATGCCGGTCAGGGTAAAGGCTGATAGGTACCTGCTTCACAGGGCTCAATCAACAGATCCTCAAGGACCAGGCTGGCGACCGACAATACCTGACCAAAACGATCCATCACAAACCGGTGGAACAGCGGTAACAACAAACGGCGCTCTTCATAACTGAGAGACATCCGCGCTGTGGCGAACCAGAATGACAGGTAAAAATTACCCGGCAACAGCGGGTGGAAAGCCAGATCGGCCTGCACCAGTTCACTGAAACGACAGCGGATTTCCTCCAGCAGAACCTTATAGTGATTAACGTTGCGGTCATTGAAGCGCTTGATATCGGGCACCAGTTCGGCAGGCGCATCCGGCAATGGCTGCCGGTCCTTTACATTGACCAGATAAGCCCAGGACAGATTCATCAGGCTCAGGAATTCTTCCCTGAAGGTATGATTCTCCGTTCTGATCGCCCGCATGATATTGAAATGGCGGCTCAGCGCATCGCTTTCGTCAAGATGCAGCATCTCTTCAAACAGTGCATCTGCCACATTCACGCTCAGACCATCCAGCAGATACTTCAGTTTTTTGTCAACGACCTGCTTGACCTGTTTAACGACAACGATGCGGTGTTCCCGATTCCTGGCCGGCAACCGCAAAATATCCGGACCACTTTCAGGTATATGATTGGCTGGCACTGACATAATTTTTCTTGCTCTTGCAATGGCTGACAGGTTATTCAGTCATGATCATAGCGACCATTCATCCTGAATGTGCAACCATTTCCCTCTGGATGTTCTAAACCG
>JAGRIO010000572.1 GCA_020443225.1 Pseudomonadales bacterium | reverse complement strand
ATTTACGGTCCCGGCGGTTGTGATAAATGCTCCGGCGGCTACAAAGGCCGGGTGGGAATTTATGAAGTTGTGAAGATCACCCCAGAAATTCAGAAAATAATTATGGAAGATGGGAATTCACTGGATATTGCCAAAGTCTGCCAGGAGCAGGGTTTTAACAATATCTTTCAGTCCGCTATGGTCAAGGTAAAAAATGGTCTGACCAGTCTGGAAGAAGTCGACCGGGTAACCTCCGGGCACTGATCACCAGGCAAAAATGACAGAGGAATAAGATGGCAGCGGCTAACACTATATTCGCCTGGGAAGGTACTGACAGGTCCGGCAAGAAGACCAAGGGCGAAATTACCAGCAGCAATGCAAATATCGCTAAATCGGAACTGCGCAAGCAGGGCATTAATCCGACTAAGGTCACCAAGAAAGGTGGCGGTCTGGCTGCAATTCTGAATGCGGGCCAGAAGGTAACGCCCGGCGACATTGCCCTGTTTACCCGCCAGCTCGCAACCATGATGAAGGCCGGTGTCCCTCTGGTACAGTCATTTGAGATCGTTGCGGATGGTATGGACAATCCTTCCATGAAGAACCTCATCCTGAAAATCCGCGATGATGTCTCTGCCGGTAATTCTTTCGCATATGCGATCAAAGCTAACCCCGAGTACTTCGATGATCTGTTCTGTAACCTGGTGGATGCCGGTGAGCAGTCTGGTGCGCTGGAAACCATGCTTGACCGACTGGCGACTTACAAGGAAAAAACGGAAGCTCTGAAAGCCAAGATCAAGAGTGCCATGAACTACCCGATTGCCGTACTGGTCGTTGCCAGCGTAGTGTCTGGCATTCTGCTGGTAAAGGTGGTTCCTCAGTTTGAAGAAATCTTCGCCGGTTTCGGTGCGGAATTGCCTGAATTCACCCAGATGGTTGTCGACATGTCCCGCTGGATGCAGGAATGGTGGTTTATCGTTGTGATTTCCATTGCCGCGGTTCTCTTCGCCTATAAAGAGGCGCATAAGCGTTCTAAGCCACTGCGTGATGGCCAGGAACGACTCATGCTGAAGCTGCCGATTATCGGCGATATTCTGGATAAATCCTGTGTGGCCCGTTTTGCCCGCACACTTTCAACGACCTTTGCCGCTGGTGTACCTCTGGTCGATGCGCTGGAATCGGTCTCCGGCGCCGCGGGCAATATTGTTTATTACGAAGCGATCAAGAAGATCAAAGATGATGTCTCAAGTGGTATTCAGCTGAACTACTCTATGAAGCAGGCAGACGTCTTCCCGAATATGGTTATCCAGATGGTATCCATCGGTGAAGAGTCTGGTGCACTGGATGGGATGCTGGATAAGGCCGCGACCTACTATGAAGAAATGGTTGATAACGCCGTAGAAGGACTGACCAGTCTCATGGAGCCCTTGATTATGTCATTCCTGGGTG
>JAGRIO010000571.1 GCA_020443225.1 Pseudomonadales bacterium | reverse complement strand
ATATTCGTGGAGACCGCTGAATCATGAAACCTGTACTTGCCGTGACCATGGGTGACCCAGCGGGTGTTGGTGCGGAGATATGTGTAAAGGCACTGACGAATCCTGCAGTATTTGATCGCGCACAACCGATGGTGGTTGGCAGTCAGGCCTGCCTGCAGCGTGCGGCTGAACAGACTGGCATAAACGCAAAGTTGCAGGTCATTCATGGCGTTGAAGAACTGGATGCCGGGTTGCCTGGCGTGCTGCAAATCTGGGAACCGGTTGATTTCGATGCCAGCCAGTTGCAGATGGGCGCAGTATCTGCTGCCTGTGGTGAAGCGGCAGTACAGTATTTCGAACATGCGGTTCGTGATGCCCTGGCCGGGCGCATCCAGGGCGTGGTGACCTGTCCCATTAATAAAGAAGCGGTTCATGCGGCCGGCTATCACGGTGATATCGGTCACCAGGAAATTCTTGCGAGGATGACCAGTGCCGGGCTGACTGCGACGATGCTGATGACCACCGGGCTGAAAGTCGCCCACCTTTCCACCCATAAGTCTCTTGCAGAAGCTGTACGGTATGTCACCCGCGATGTAGTGGTGAGCAAACTGGCACTGACCCATCAGCACCTGCTGGACTGGATGGGCAGGCAACCACGCATCGCCCTGGCTGCCCTTAATCCCCATGGGGGCGAGGGAGGCATGCTGGGGCGGGAAGAAATTGATGAACTGCATCCAGCGGTCGAAATCTGCCGGGCGCGTGGGCTGGATGTAACCGGGCCGCTGCCTGCCGATTCCGTCTTCTACAGGGCTGTCAATGGTGAGTTCGATGCGGTCATGGCGCTGTACCATGATCAGGGGCATATCGCCATCAAGGTACATAACTTCGAAGAAAGTATTACGGCGACGATGGGCATCCCTTTCATCCGTACCTCAGTCGATCATGGTACGGCGTTTGATATCGCCGGTCAGAACAGGGCTGATGCAACAGGGCTGGTTAAAGCCATTGATGCGGCGATCGATATGATGAATGGTACGCTGAGCTGAACGGGGGTCAGTGCAGGTGCTTGCGGCTCTCCAGTGCCGAGGCCAGTGCCTTGTGAACATCTTCAAGACGCAGCGGCTTGGCAATGAAGTCATTCATCCCCACGTCCAGGCACAGATCCCTGTCTTCTGACATTGCATTCGCGGTCATGGCAATGATGTAAGGTTGCTGGATACTGTCCATCTGCCGGATCAGCTGAGTCGCTTCCAGGCCGTCAATCTCAGGCATCTGTACATCCATAAACACATAGTCGTATTTGCGCTGCTGAATCAGCTCTACAGCCTCTTTACCATTGCCGACAACATCAAGGGTTATGCCCAGTTTGCGCAGGATACCAACGGCGACCTTCTGGTTAACCAGGTTGTCTTCCGCTAACAGGAAGGACTGACCCGTCACAGGCAG
>JAGRIO010000570.1 GCA_020443225.1 Pseudomonadales bacterium | reverse complement strand
TGTCGGTGGTGGCGGCAGAACCAATTGCCAGAGCATCGCCAATGAAGAAATGCAAAAGGCAAAAACCCCCTACCTGCCTAATATCATTGGCATGGGTATGGCCGGCCCGACGGTGTACTTCCATGGTCAGGAGGAAGTCAAACGCGAGCTATTGCCACGCCTGCTGTCTGGCGAGGATATCTGGTGCCAGGGTTTCAGTGAACCGGGCGCAGGGTCAGACCTGGCGAATCAGCAGACTTTCGCTGAAAAGCGTGGCGACAGCTGGGTTATCAATGGGCACAAAGTGTGGACCTCTCTGGCCCACTTCGCCAGTTGGATGATTCTGCTGTGTCGTACCGACAAGACGGATAAGTACAATGGTCTGTCTTACTTTGTCGTACCTATTAAGTCTGCACTTGGCAGGGGTGTAACGGTTCGTCCACTGATCAAGATGACCGGCGAAACCGGCTTCAACGAAGTCATTTTTGAGGACCTGGTGATTGAAGATAAGTACCGGCTGGATGAAGTGGGCGCTGGCTGGAAAGTCGCCATGACCACCCTGGCTCACGAGCGGGGTGCAGGCATGCTGGTAACACCCGCTTCCGGCGGCATGTCCCAGGAAAAAGAAAAGGGGGCAAACACTTCAAGCCCTAACGCACTGGCTGAAATGGCCAGGAACAGTTATCGCAATGGCGCTACCGCCGCAGATGATCCGCTGATCCGCGATGAAATTGTCAGGATCATGATTCGCCAGGAAGCGTTCAGGCAGAACCAGCGACGCTCGGGCGTGCCTGCATTAACCGATCACCCAATGCGTATTCCGCTGCAGTACAAGCTGGTCAGCACTGAGATCAATCAGGACCTGGCGCAAATTGCCTACGAGGTCGAAGGCCCTGCAAGCAGCCTGTATCTGAATGATGACAACGCACCGGGCGGCGGTGAGTGGCAGCTGGCCTACATGAACAGCTTCGGGGTCACCATTGCCGCAGGTGCCAATGAAGTTCAGCGCAACATTCTGGGCGAGCGTGTGCTCGGCCTGCCAAAGACGAAGTAAGGAGATCACCATGTCAGAACAACCTAAAAACTTCGGCTTTGGCGATGACGAAGCCATGCTGCGTGACTCAGCACGTAAATTTTTTGGTGATCATGCGAGTGCAGACAAGTTGCATCGTCAGGTCGCCCACAATCCGGACATCCATCGATCTGTCGAATGCATCTGGGACCAGGCGCTGTGGAAGCAGATCACCGAACTGGGCTGGACCGCGGCCTGGGTACCGGAAGAAGCAGGCGGCGTAGGTATGCCACTGGTGGCCATCATTGCTCTGGCTGAAGAAGCCGGCAAAGCCGCCTTCCCCTCACCCCTGATTTCTACATTCATCGCAACCGCCGTACTACGTCAGTGCAACAGCGCGGCGGCCACTGCGGCACTTGGTCGTATCGCTGGTGGCGA
>JAGRIO010000569.1 GCA_020443225.1 Pseudomonadales bacterium | reverse complement strand
CGCTGGTCGGGTATCTGAGTGACAAGACCACCCACAAACTGGGGCGTCGCCGGCTCTGGCTGCTGTTTTCACTGGTACCCGTCGCAGTAGCTTTTGTGATGGTGTTTTCACCCCCCGAGTCGCTGACCGGCAACGCCCTGATTGCCTGGATGGCGGTGGGTGTCATTGGTTTCTACTCTGCCGCAACCATCTTCATTGTGCCGCACATGTCTCTGGGTGCTGAACTCACGCCGAATTATCACGAACGCAGCAGGCTTTACGGATTGCGTCATGCGGCTTTTACCATCGGGTCTATCCTGGCGCTGGGTTCAATGAAGTTGCTGATCGATGCTGAGGCTGAGGGCGATTTAGTCGTCCGGCAAACTGCCTTCGAGCTCAGTACCCTGGCCAGTGTGATCACCGCGATACTGATTCTGTATGCGGTAGTCAAGCTGCGGGAACGGGCGGACTACCAGGGCCGCGTCAATGCCAGCCCTTTCGGTGCCTTCCGGGATGTCTGGCAAAATGCTCATGCACGGCTGGTGCTGGTAGTGACCTTCGTGGAAAACATCGGCAGTGCTGTCATCGGCATTCTGACCCTGTATGTTGCGCAGTACGTGGTGGGGCGCCCGGGTCTGGCGCCGCTGATCATTCTTACCTATATGTTGCCTTCGAGTTTATCTGTGCCGTTGTGGATTCCGCTGTCGCGCCGGTTTGGCAAGATCCGGATGTGGATGTTCTCCATGATGCTGACGGGCATCTCATTCGGCGGGATGTTCGCACTGCCATGGCTTGAGCCGGAGTTGCGGCTCTATCTGATTTTCTTCCTGGCATTCTTCGCCGGTCTGGCGGCGGGTTGTGGCGGTACCATCGCACCATCCATTCAGAGTGACATCATTGACTATGATGAGTACACCACCGGCGAGCGGAAGGAAGGCTCGTACTTCGCTGCATTCAACTTTGTACACAAGAGTGCAACCGGAGTGATGATTCTGATTACCGGTTATGTCCTGCAGTTTTCAGGGTTCGTACCGAATCAGGAACAGGATATGACGGTGCAGGTGGCGATGGTGTTTCTGTATGGGATGTTCCCGTTGATCTGCTACAGCATTGGTACCTACATGTTTTCCCGTTTCACCCTGGACGAGAAAACCCACAACAAAATGCGTGAGGAACTGGACGCTCGCAATCTCGCCCGGGATCAGGCCGCCAGCTGACGTCGCAGTTTGCGGTGAAAGTGCACGGATTCGATGGTAAACAACACCAGCGCAATCCAGATACAGCCGAAGGTAAGGGCCTGCGCCAGCCTGAACGGCTCACCATAGACCAGCAGGGCGATCATCAGCGACAGGCTGGGTGCCAGATACTGAAACATACCCATGACCGTCAGGGAAAGTCTGGTCACGGCAGCGGCGAAACACAGCAGTGGAAATGAGGTGACAGCACCTCCCAGCATCAACAGGACGCTG
>JAGRIO010000568.1 GCA_020443225.1 Pseudomonadales bacterium | reverse complement strand
ACCTATACCAGTGGCACAGAATTCAGCCCTTCGGGCATCGATATCGACATGGCGGATTCACTGGCCAGGTCTCTTGGCGTCGAGATTCAGTGGGTCAGAACCAGCTGGCCTGAACTGATGAATGATTTACTGGCAGGCAAATTTGATATAGCCATGGGTGGCATCTCCAGAACCCTGAAGCGTCAGCGCCAGGCTCTGTTCAGCATGCCTTACCATGTGGGTGGGAAAATGCCCATTGGTCGCTGCAGCGATAAGGCACGTCTGACGTCTCTGGCACAGATTGATCAGCCTGATATCAGAGTAATTGTTAACCCTGGCGGTACTAATCAAAAATACGTTCAGGAACATATTCGGCAGGCAAAAATCCGGGTATTTGACGACAACCGGAAAATTTTTGATGAAATTCTCGCTGACCGTGCGGATGTAATGATCACCGACGCAGTTGAAGTTAGCCTGCAGACCACCAGGCATCCGGCGCTCTGTGCACTCACCAGTGAGCCACTAACCTACCAGGATAAAGCGTATCTGATGCCCAGAGACCTGATCTGGCAGAATTATGTGAATACCTGGCTGGAACAGGAAATTGCTTCTGGTCGCTATACAAAACGATTTGAGGACGGTTTGCAGCGCTGAGCCAGACAGCCGTGCTCAGGACGGCTCTGTCAGGATCATTTCCCAGTGGGCTTCCGGCACCGGCTGATCCTGCAGAAAGGCACGCATCATTGCATTGGTCACTTCCGGCGCCTCTTGTTGTACCCAGTGGGAAACCCTGGGCAAATACCTGATCCGGAAGTCCGTCACAAACTCATCTGTCCCATAGGTTGATTCCTTGGTCAGCGCGACGTCATCTTCGCCCCATATCATCAGGGTCGGAACCTCAATCAATGGTATCTCCTCCGGCTTCTGCTGCGGACCACTGAACTTCAGCAGTGCCCGGTAATAGTTCACCATCGCTGTCAGGGCTCCCGGCTGACTGGCATTCTCGCGGTAGATCTCCATGATATGGGGTGGAAAGTTGCTCTTATCGACAGCCGAATTGAATATGGCATCTGCCACTGGTTGAGCATTCTGACGACCGAGCAGTTTCTCCGGTAACCAGGGAATCTGGAAAAAGAAGACATACCAGGATTTTTTCAGTTGAGCCAGTCCTTTACCCATAGCCCGTCGCATGGGTCCCGGATGAGGGACATTACAGATAATCAGCTTCGTTAAGGGGCGAATCTTGCGGATAGCAAATTGCCAGGCGATTACCGCTCCCCAGTCGTGGGCAATCAAAACCACCTCTTGTTTGCCCGCAGCATCAATCAACCCGGCCACATCCGCCAGCAGATGATCCATCGCATAGTCTTCAACGAAGGGTGGTCTGGAAGACTTCCCATAACCTCGCAGATTTGGTGCCCAGGCTTCATATCCAAGCTCTGCCAGCATGGGCAACTGAAACCGCCAGGAAATTTTGTG
>JAGRIO010000055.1 GCA_020443225.1 Pseudomonadales bacterium | reverse complement strand
GACGGTGAGTGCAACTTCGCTGGTAAAATCCAGTGTTTGATCTGCCAGACGGCCTTCAATCGCAGCCACACATAAGTCAGGAAGATCGGAGAGCAATCTCATCATCATGGGTTGAGTTTCAGGATCACCAAACCGACAGTTGAACTCGATAACCCTGGGCTGCCCAGCGCTGTCGATCATAAGCCCGGCGTAAAGAAAACCCACATAGTCATTTCCGTCTGCGGCCATACCCGCAATAGTAGGCTCAATAACCTGTTCGACGATTCGCTGGTGAACCTCAGGTGTCACCACAGGCGCCGGCGAGTAGGCGCCCATGCCACCAGTATTGGGCCCTTTATCACCATCATAGGCCGCCTTATGATCCTGCGAGGAAGCAAAGGGTAAATGGTGTTTACCATCTGCAATGACAATAAAGCTGGCCTCTTCACCTTCCAGAAACTCTTCGACAACCACCCTGGCACCAGCCTCGCCAAAGGCATTACCACTCAGCATATCGCGGATGGTCGCTTCGGCTTCGGCATGACTTGTTGCTATGACGACCCCCTTACCCGCTGCCAGACCATCGGCCTTAATTACCACTGGAACAGGCATGGTTCTGGCAAAGGCAATTGCGCCCTCTGGCTCATCAAAGGAGCCGTAGGCTGCAGTAGGAATATGATGACGGGCCAGGAAATCCTTGGTGAAGCTTTTTGAGCCTTCCAGCTGCGCAGCGCCAGCTGAAGGACCAAAACACTTCAGACCTGCCGCCCTGAACTGATCAACGACCCCTGCAACCAATGGAGCTTCCGGACCGATGATAGTGAGATCGATCGCATTTTCCTTTGCAAAGCGAATCTGTGCTTCAAAGTCCATCACCCCGATGTCAACGTTGTGAATATCCGCTTCCAGTTCAGTACCCGCATTACCAGGTGCGATATAGACCGCTGTGACTTGTTCCGACTGCGCTGCTTTCCAGGCCAGCGCATGCTCCCGGCCACCACTTCCCGTCACCAATACTTTCATCAATACTGTCCCCTGGTTATTGCAAAACGTATCCTGGTGCCTGAAAAGGGCAACCACTGTTTCCTGATCATCTCAGCTACAGGCAATAAAGCCCGCTGAAAAAGCCTGTGACATCGAGATACTTGCACAATTTTTCGCCGGCGGCTCCGCCTGTTCCTGGCGATCCACTTTAAAGAATCAGAATATTCTTAATGTCTGAAATGTCTCATTCCCGTAAAGACCATCGCCATACCTGCCTCGTTTGCAGCAGCAATTACTTCATCATCACGAACCGAGCCACCTGGCTGTATCACAGCACTGATACCTGCAGCTGCGGCCGCATCTATACCATCCCGGAAGGGGAAGAACGCGTCTGATGCCATTACTGATCCATGCACTTCAAGATTTTCGTCAGCAGCTTTAATCCCGGCGATCCGGGCCGAGTAGACCCGGCTCATCTGTCCTGCGCCTACCCCAATCGTCTGATTCTTGCGGGCATATACAATGGCATTGGATTTAACGTACTTGGCCACTGTCCAGGCGAACAGCAGATCCTGCATTTCTTCTTCCGTAGGCTGTCGTTCGGTGACGACTTTCAGGGCTGACTCATCCAGCAAATCCAGATCCGTATCCTGCACCAGCATACCGCCAACGACCTGCTTAAGATGGCGTTCGCCAGCACGGTCAATATTGAGGTCACCGCAACTCAGCACACGGACATTTTTCTTTTTGCTGAAAATTTCCAGTGCATCCTTGTCGACCGATGGTGCTATAACAACCTCCACAAACTGTTTTTCAACAATTTCCTCTGCAACATCAGCAGTCACAGCGCGGTTAAAGGCAATAATGCCCCCAAACGCAGATGTAGGGTCGGTTTCAAACGCAGCCAGATAGGCATTCATGATGTTATCTGCCACAGCCACGCCACAGGGATTAGCATGTTTGACGATGACACAGGCAGGCTCGCTGAAGGCCCGAACGCATTCCAGCGCGGCATCAGTATCTGCGACGTTGTTAAAGGACATTTCCTTGCCCTGGTACTGTGTCGTATTCGAAACGCTGCCAGTTGCAGCCGCGGCTTCAGTATAGAAAGCAGCCGCCTGATGGGGATTCTCGCCATAACGCATGGTTTGCTTCAGCTGGTACTGGAACGTCAGGCTGCCAGGCCACGCCGACACCTCGCCACTGTCGGGATCGACCGCCGACAGATAGTTACTGATCGCAGCATCGTAGCGGGACACATGTTCAAAGGTTTTTACTGCCAGCCGGAACCGGGTAGCCTGACTCAGACAGCCTCCGCTGGCATCCATTTCACTCAGAATTGCCGCATAGTCACTGACGTCTGTCACCACTGCGACACTGTTAAAGTTCTTAGCTGCAGAACGCAACATTGCCGGACCACCGATATCAATGTTCTCTATTGCTTCAGCGAAACTGCAGTCCGGCCGGGCGATGGTCTGTTCAAAGGGATACAGATTGACGACCACAAGATCAATCGCCCTGATACCATGCTCGGCCATCACTCCAGCATCTGTGCCTGTACCATCCGCATTACGTCTGCCGAGCAGGCCACCGTGCACTTTCGGGTGCAGGGTCTTGACCCGGCCATCCATCATCTCGGGAAAACCCGTATAGGCAGAAACTTCTTCGACCGGTAATCCTTCCTCTGACAAGCGCTGAAAGGTTCCGCCCGTGGACAGAAAGCTGACGCCATGACCAGCGAGTCCACGTGCGAATTCAGTCAGACCGCTCTTGTCTGATACGCTGATTAATGCTGTGTTAACTTTGTAATTTTCCATTGGCCTGTGCTTCGTTGGATAGGAGTGATGTAGCTGCGGGGAGTGCTGATCGCGATTTTACCAGCCTTATGAAGGCTGCGACTGACATCTTTGCGGTCGTTGACCAGCAACCTGCCAGAGTAAATAGTCAGCATCTGAGACATTGACAAAAACGACGATTGATTTCCCGATAATAAAAAAAGGACGGCTGGCCGTCCCTTTTTTGCAGAGCGAATTTTACACGGGCTGCCGGGTAAATGGAATTACCAGCATCCCGCCTGTGGCACTGCTCACAACATGCCGTATTTCTTGAGTTTTTTGCGCAGGGTACCGCGGTTAAGCCCAAGCACCTGAGCCGAAAGACTCTGATTATTCCGGGTGTACGCCAGTACACACTCCAGCAGGGGAGCCTCAATTTCGCTGAGTACTAACTCGTAGAGATCGGTGACTTTTTCGTCTTCCATCGCTTTCAGGTAGCCTGACACTGCCCGTTGAACTGCTTCATTAAGCACCGGTACCTCAGCGTCATCTTTCATAGGATCCTGATCCACGGGCTCAGCCCCGATTAGCGATGTTGCTTCTAAAATCTGTTGAGTTGACATAGTTTCCTCCAGAGGTCATGCCGCGATATCTTCCGCAAATGCCCGCTCTATCGCCACAACCTGTCCTTCCGTCGAATCAAGTTGATTGAACTGCCTCATCACCTCTGGTGAAACCTTCCCCCCGAGGGACCAGCCTGCATGTTTCCTTGCGATGCGAACACCCATTACCTCGCCATAAAAGCCGGCAAGGTTTCGTATATGTGCAATCAACGTCGCTTTTATCTCAGCTGATCCGGGAGATTTATTCAGTTTTTTTCCTGCCAGAACATCATCAATTTCGGTAACCAGCCAGGGGTTACCCTGAACCGCCCTGCCGACCATCACACCGGTGGCCCCGGTGATATCCAGCACCTTCTGAGCTTGCTGACCATTTTGTATATCACCATTGGCAATGACGGGAATGCGGACAGTGGCGACAACTTCGCCTATCGCCTGGTAATCCACCTGGCCTTCAAACTTACAGGCTCGGGTGCGGCCATGGATCGTCAACAGCTGAATGCCACTTTGTTCCGCGATACGGGCAATGCGGACGGCGTTCATCTCGTCCCGGGACCAACCCAGACGTGTCTTCAGTGTCACGGGTATATCCACCGCTCCGACTACAGCCTCCAGAATCCGGGCGACAAGCGGTTCATCACGCATGAGGGCTGAACCGGCGGCACGTTTACACACTTTCTTTGCCGGGCAGCCCATATTGATATCAATAATTTCAGCACCACGGTCTGCATTGAAGCGTGCAGCCTCTGCCATCATCTGTGGATCTGCACCCGCAATCTGTACCCAGCGAGGCGAGGGTTCATCGTGATAGCGCATTCTGTGTCGGGACTTGGGGGTATTCCAGAGTTTGCTGTCACTGGTCATCATTTCAGAAACCAGCCAGTGGGCACCCTTATCCCGGCACATGGCGCGGAACGGTGCATCTGTCACGCCAGCCATCGGCGCCACAATCACACGACTTGCGTGCTGATGAGGACCTATTGTGATCATTGGCGGCGTGTTCATGAGACTAGTCGGGTATTAATTCAGGCACTGGTGTCAGCGGCAGATTTGCAATCATAGCAGAGAGGAAGGCATGCTTCAGTGCTCAGTTGTTCTCCACCGGCACCAGACTGTAACCGACTGCAGCCTGACCCGGATCGAGTATCTCCAGTGCCAGCCTGACCTCCGTGGAAGGTGGAAAATATTTCAGGCCTGTCAATTCACCGCCAAGATACTCATCAGGTTCAAATATCCGCCGGGCGACGATCTGGTTATTAATATCCGTAAAACTCAGTGCCAGCCTGGGAAATTTCTGCCGGTAGATTGCTGAATTACGGATAACCGCATCCACCGCAAGTGCGCCTGGTACTTCAGGATGTGATCGCACCAGCAGCCGCACCGTTCTGAACGCTGAATAGTCACGGTATACAGGCAAAACGCAGCCGGCGTAACGGCATATAGTCTCATACCAGCCACGTGCATCAGGAAGCTGTACCAGACGGTCACGGTTAAAGTAACCATATTGTGCAACCAGCACCATTCCGAGCAACACTGCCCCCGCAAACCATAACAGGCGGCCTCTGACTGGTGGGGGTACCGGCTCTCCCAGAATCAACTCCGGTGATTCTGCCTCGACCCGCAGATTCTCCAGCACAGCCGCGCTAAGATCCGTTGTATCCGACGTTTCTTCAGTCTCTGCCCGTACTGGCAGGTCCGGCGATTCAGTTTCAGGGGGCCCCGCTTCCGGAACGATTTCTTCACCATCTGTTTCCGGTCCTGGCGCTGGCTCCGCTGAAACCTGCTGCTCCTCGCCGAAATCAGAAACCAGCTCCCGATCAGGGTCCGCTGAATCCGGTATCTCAGAATCTCCTGCTTCCGATGCTGCATCAACGACATCCAGCGACTCAGCCCCGACCCATAACACCTCACCAGCATCTGCCACCGGCACAGAAAGCGGGGCTGACACGGCGGGCGGTGGATCTGAAGCGTGATCAGTTTCACTCATCATCTCAGGGTCAGATAACTCAGCGCTATCAGCGTCGTCTGAAGCCGTGCTTTCCTCCTTCAGCGCCCCATCCAATTCAGTCCGGCGAGGATCGGTGACATCAGGTAGCGGCGGATAGGAAAGATAGGGATTTGAACTGCCTGGTGGGGCCTCTGGTCCTCTGGCGTTATCTGTCTCCGTATCAGAGGCAACCTCATCATCGATCTCTGGAATATCTGCCTCTGCTGTCGCAGCATCAACGGCACCCTCCTGGTCGTGAGCGGATGACGATTGATGGTCTGGCTGAATGCCTGCTTTCACATAATCAGGTGCGTAGAAAACCTGCAAACAGGACCCGCAGCGGACCATACCACTGGCCAGTGCCAGCTGATCAGGGCTGACCCGGAATGCGGTGTCACAGAAGGGGCACTGAGTAACCTGCGAGTCCATTGGTCAGACCGGTCGCCTCGCCGCAATGCTGATCCAGCCATCAATCTCCCGCACCTCAGTAATCTCTGCCCTGGTATAGGCTGCCAGCACCCAGTCTTTCTGCCCCGACATGATGCCGGACAGAATCAGGTAACCGCCAGGCCGGACGCATGACAGCAGCAAATCCGCCAGTTCAATAATGGGTTGCGCGAGAATATTTGCGACGACCACATCAAACTCACTGACCTGAAACTGCGCCGGCAGGCACCTGCTGAACCGGTCGCCTACCTGATTTCGTTCTGCGTTATCGTGGGTTGCCGTCAGTGCCTGCGGGTCATTATCGACACCAACGACCGAAGATGCCCCCAGTAGTAAAGCACCGATTCCCAGGATGCCTGAGCCACACCCATAATCGAGTACACGCATACCATGCTTAATATGTCCATCCAGCCACTCAAGACATAGCCGGGTCGTTGGATGAGTACCGGTACCAAAGGCTAACCCGGGGTCCAGCTCCATGATGACTGCACCCGGTTCGCTGACTTCATAGCCACTCGGGCATACCCACAACCTCTCGCCAAAGCACATCGGCCTGAACCGACTCAGCCATTCGCGCTCCCAGACCTTATCCGCCAGAACTGACAAATCCAGTTGTTGCCAACCCTCATCCACAACAAGCTCAGCCAGCGATTCCAGCGACACATCTTCCTCAAACAGGCCGGTTACCACCAGACGGTCCCATAACGGCTCTTCACCGGGCCCAGGTTCGTAAATAGGATTATCGTCAGCATCAGCCACGGTTACCGATACAGCGCCACTTGCCCAGAGAGTATCCTCCAGGGCTTCCAGGGTTTCACGGGTCGCGAGCACAGCGAGCGATCTCCATTCCATTACGGTATTACCTTCCCAAACAATTCAGTTGAAGTTTTTCCCGTGCGAAAGTCTGGTGCTTTCAGCAGTTTTATCAGGTCTTGCCTGTTGGTACTGATCCCTTCGATGCGCAATTCCTGCAACGCCTGCAGCAGCCGCATTCTGGCTTCTTCCCGGTCAGCACCCCAGGCAATCAGTTTTGCCAGCAGCGAATCATACTGATGGGGAATCTGATAGCCAGCTTCCAGATGACTGTCGATTCTGATACCCGGTCCTCCGGGCCATGTCAGCGCCTTTATTGTGCCAGCCGATGGCAGCTGATCCTGACCTTCTGCCAGCAGCCGGACTTCGATCGCATGGCCACGGGCTGTAGTCGGGATGACCTGTGCCTCAAGATCCGACCAAAGTTGGCCTGCTGCTATTTCCAGTTGCAGACCGATCAGATCAACACCAAAGATCGACTCGGTAACGGGGTGTTCCACCTGCAGGCGGGTGTTCATTTCGATAAAGAAAAACTGCTGCCCATCATAGAGAAACTCCAGTGTGCCCAATCCCCGATAGGCAAGTCTGGCTATCACTGTTGCACAAAGGTCCAGCAAAGGCTGGAGCCTGTCTGCCGGCATAGATGGCGGCGGAGATTCCTCGATGAGCTTCTGGTACCTGCGCTGTACTGAACAGTCTCTGGCCCCAAGCGCCAGTGCCTTACCCTGCCCGTCACCCAGAACCTGAACCTCGATATGACGGGGAGCGGAGAGATACTTTTCCAGATACAAATCATCGCGGCCAAAAGCCAGCCCTGCTTCCCGGCGGGCGAGTGTGACAGCACCCTCAAGCACTGAAGCGGAATTCACAATCCGCATACCCCGCCCACCACCGCCATAAACTGCCTTGACGATCAGCGGGTAGCCAATTTGCTCCGCCAATACAGAAAGATCAGCGTCCTGCGGACAAGCTGTGCCAGGCAAAACTCCGAGGCCCAACTGAACTGCCTGCTCACGGGCAGTCGCCTTAGCCCCCATCAGGGCGATATGTTCGGCGGAAGGTCCGACAAAGACCAACCCGGCAGCGTTCACAGCAGCAGCAAACTCCGCATTTTCTGCCAGAAAACCATAGCCAGGATGAATAGCATCACAGTCACTGTTTTTCGCCGCCATAATCATTGCCGCCGGCTCGAGATAGGACCGCTCAGAAATACAGATCGCGTCATCTGCGTAACGCAGCCAGCTACCTTCACGGTCGGCCTGGCTGTATACGCACACCACTTCAATACCGCGGACCTTGCAACTGCGTATGATCCGCAGAGCAACTTCCCCACGGTTGGCAATCAGCAACCGACGGATCTCGCGCTTATCTGACATTGGCAACGCTAGACAATGGTGAACAGAGGCTGGTCGAACTCTACCGGCTTTTCGTTTTCTGCCAGGACTGCCTCGATAGTCCCGCTCCGGTCAGCCCGGATTTCGTTCATCATTTTCATCGACTCAATGATGCACAGCACATCCCCTTCGCGAACCCGCTTGCCAGTCTCGGTAAACGGTGGGGAGCCTGGTGATGGTGCGCGGTAAAAGGTGCCTACCATGGGGGCGTGCACAATATGACCAGTGGGTTTGGCTGGCCCGGGACCAGACTCCTCGCTGACAGCAGCTGCAGATGCCGGGCTGGCAACCGGTGCAGAGTAGTGTACGCCAGCGGGCGCCCGGTACTGGCGCGAAACCCTGACACTCTCTTCACCTTCCCTGATCTCGATTTCTGTGACGTCAGAGTCCTGCATCAGTTCGATGAGCTTTTTAACCTTGCGAATATCCATATGGTTCCCGTCCGAATTGTACTGACGAATGATTCAGCTGGCTGCGAGCCTGGCCATTGCAGCCTGCAGTGCCAGATCATAGCTCTGAGCTCCCATCCCCGTGATAACGCCTACTGCCACATCAGACAAATAGGAATGCTGCCGGAACGGCTCACGGCTATGAACGTTAGACAAATGCAGCTCAATAAAGGGAATCGCGACGCCCAGAAAAGCGTCCCGCAGTGCAATACTGGTATGAGTGAAGGCACCGGGATTAATCAGGATGAAGCCAGTGCCATCATCTCTGGCTGCGTGAATCCGGTCGATGAGCTCATGCTCAGCGTTGGACTGAAAACTCTCAAGGCTGACTCCGGCAGCACTGGCCTTCTGCTCAAGTCTGGCCACTATGTCGGCCAGGGTGTCATAGCCATAGACTTCTGGCTCACGTGTGCCCAGTAAATTGAGATTCGGTCCGTTCAGCACCAGTATTTTCTTATTCATTTTGCAAGTTTCCGGAAGTTATACCTGTTTTGTCTGTATTTATCTGCCAATCAGCGACAAAGCATTGTCCTGATCAGCAGGTATGACGCGCTCTGCGGGCGGATAACAGAACAAATCCTCGGCACAACCCTGATATTCAATGCTAACTGGCATGTTTTCGGAAATTCCCGACACGTTAAGTGTCACCTCATGATAATAAACTTCAACTGCTCCAAAATGCTCATCCGTCTTCGGCTGCCCTTCCGGCACCTCAAAATCCAGCGTTTTTCCGCCGCCAGTCACTCTGAAACTATGCCGGTACAGATAGTAACCATCAGGCATCTCCCAACGCACCTGCACGCCCTGTTCAGATCTTGCCCAGCTCATATGGAATGCAGACTCCACGGGCAGAACATCCCCGGGTCCCATTGACAATGCGCCAACGGAAGGATTTCCCGACAACGGGTTGCCATTTACCGGATTTACAAGAACAATCGTCAGCATCATCGCCACAGCAATCACGGGTCTAATCAGTTGTTGAGCGACCATTCACAGCCCCTGTAGCCATCTATGTCCGTTATACAAAGCAGCAATGAACACAAGCACTTCCCGTAAACCGGTCCGGCTTCTGCTGTCAGTCGTGTTTCTTTTGACCCTGACTGCCTGTGATTCCTTGCTGCAGAAACCACAGGATACGTCACCTGAGCAAGCGGTAACAGAGCCAATCAATCCTAACCATGACCCGGAAATCGAGAAACTGCTGCGTGAAGCCCGCGTTGCCTATGAGGCCGACCTGCTGACGACACCCGTGGATAACAATGCTTATCTGCGCTACCTGCAGGTTCTGTCCATCGACGAGCAGGAGCCACGAGCGCTGGCAGGTATCTCGGAGATCGTTGACAAGTACCTGACCTGGGCGCTGAACGAAATCAGTGCCGGCGATCTCCATAATGCCCGGGATTACCTGCGCAAGGCCATCGCAGTTGATGACCGCCACCCAAACATACCTGCTGTGGAGAACCGGTTAGCCGCCGCTGAAAGCCATCAGACCCGTGATTATAAGCTGCTACCGGAGGAACTCGCGCGCCTGGAAGAAGCTGACAGTCAGAAATTGCAACAAATCGCCCGCGAAATCGAGAAATCAGACGCCCGGATTGTCATCTATGCATCTTCCGACAGCACTGGCCGCAAGATCTATCAGTATCTGAATCGCTTCACCAGCAACAGAATTCGAGCCAGTTTTGAAATTGCCCGTACACCAGCCATACGCCTGCTGATTCCCTGACTATAGTTATAGTTATCTCAGGGGACCGGGTACCGTTCCATCATTCGCTTATCCAGACAATTCCGTGCATTCCGCGGCGATCGGGCCGGTAAACGAACCGCCACCGGTAGTGTGTGGTTACTCACCTTTCTGTTCAGCATGGCAACTGCCGGCAGTCTTGGTCTGACGGAAGAAATGCTGGCGCTGGTCGCCCGGGAGTATGGCCGCAGTGCCCGAAACAGACTGCTGGACTGGCAGAAACTGGTTGATGACAACATCAGTGCCACTGACCAGCAAAAACTCGAGACCGTGAACCGGTTTTTTAACCGTAACCGCTTTGAGAGTGATCTGGACCACTGGAACAAGGTTGACTACTGGGCAACGCCTGTCGAGTTTCTGGCTACCAAAGGTGGCGACTGCGAGGACTTTGCCATTGCCAAATACATCACACTTCGCGCTCTGGATGTACCTGACAGCAAACTCCGGATCAGTTACGTCAAGGCACTTCGTCTGAACCAGGCACATATGGTGCTGACGTACTACGAAACACCCCGCAGCGTGCCCCTGGTGCTCGACAATCTGGTCAACAGTATTCAACCAGCGACCCAGCGGACCGACCTGCAACCGGTATACAATTTCAATGGTGATGGGCTCTGGCTCGCTAAGATGCGCGGAGAAGGCCAAAGAATGGGATCATCACAGGATCTGGACATGTGGCGCGACTTCGTCACCAGACTGAAAAGAGAGAGAGGTTCAGAATGACACTGTTACGACAACTGATGCTGGTGATCTTACTGATCTACATCGTGCTGTTCTCTGCCAACTTTGTGCTCACGATTCTTGATTCACGGCAGTATGTTGAAGCCCAGCTGACCTCACATGCCCAGGATACCGCGACCTCTCTCGCTGTCTCCATGACGAATGCACTGGCAGACAATGACCAGGCCAACCTCGATCTGCTGGCCAATGCTGTCTTCGACCGTGGTTATTACCAGCGCATGACCCTGCTGGACCTGGATCACAAAATACTGCTGCAGCGGGAAAATCCCGTTCTGATTGATGATGTTCCCGCGTGGTTCATCGAACTGATCGACCTGCCTTATCCCAGCGGCAGCGCCGAGATCATCCAGGGCTGGAACCAGTTGGGGGTCCTGACAGTTGTCAGCAATCCCGGGCATGCCTACCGGGATTTGTGGCGAATAAGCGTAGACTATTTCTACCTCTTCTGTTTCATCCTGGTCCTCAGCTACGGCCTGATCGGCATGGCACTGAAGTATCTGATGGCACCGTTACGTGAAGTTGAGCGTCAGGCCAATGAAATCTGTGAGCGCCGGTTTCCGGTGGTGGATAAAATTCCAAAAACCCGTGAACTGCGGCATGTCGTGGAGGCGATGAACCGCATGTCGGTAAAAGTCCGGGAGATGTTTCAGCGTCAGGTACAGCTCACAGAGGATCTGCGCAAGGAAGCCCGCACGGATCTTGTCACCGGACTCATTAACCGCAACGAGTTCACTGCCCAGACCAACAGCCTGCTCAACGCGGAAACCGGTTCCGGCTCCATGGCGCTGATGTTATTGCAGGTGAGAAACTTCAACACCTTCAACAGCAATGAAGGACGCAGCGGAGGCGATCTGTTGCTGTCGCAAATCGCCGAACGACTCAGTCATGCATTTCAGTCACATCAGGGCGTTCTCGTGGCACGCTACAGCGGCGCCGACTTTGCGGTGCTGGTGCCAGATACAACCCTGGAACATGCCCGGGTCATGCTGGAAACAGGCTATCGTAGTGTCGCTTCGCTGGCGCTGTTTACCGACGAGATGTATCTCGATGCTCTGCACGCCGGTATGGTTTTCCATCCTTCGCCTGCCGACCTTTCCACTCTGCTGACCGAAGCTGATACTGCGCTGCGCAGTGCGCAGGCCGGTGGTAAGAATGCCACACATTTTCTGGTTCATGGTGACAGCAGCAATCCTCTCACTGAAGTTATCCGTCAGGGTAATGAGTGGAAGAGAACCCTTGATGATGTCATCACCAACAGATCCTTTTTGTTTCACTATCAACCTGTGCTGCAGCTGCCCGACCGGCGACTCATTGCCCAGGAGATATTTGTCCGTATCCGGCTTGATGGAGAGATCGTAAACGCCGGCTTGTTCATGCCGATGGCAGAGCGATTTGACCTGTTAGTGCCTCTGGACCGTTTGATCATCGAAAGTGCCCTGCAACAGATTGATGAAGGATCTCCTGCGTATGTACTGAACCTGTCAACCCGTTCGCTACAGGACCCGGACTTCTGCGCCTGGCTCATCAGCCAGTTCCCAACCTATCAGTCAGTGGCTCACAAGGTCATTTTCGAATTGCAGGAACACGCGGTCCACCTCGCTTATGACGCAGTCCGGAATCTGGTTGAGAACGCTAATGTATTTGGCTTCCGCATCAGCATCGATCATTTTGGCTCGGGTGCAACGGCGTTTTCCTATCTGCAAAGTCTTGACGTTCACTACATCAAAATCGACCGCAGCTTCGTCAGCGGCATTTCAGACAATCATGATAACCAGTTCTTCGTCCAGTCTGTGGCTCAGATTGCACATACCCGTGATATGCAACTGCTGGCGGAAGGCGTTGAAGAGCAGGCAGAACTGGATACCCTGATACGCCTGGGTGTTGATGGTGCAATGGGTTATTTGCTGGGAAGACCGGGGCCTGACGTCTGATTCACTCGCATTATCGCCAGATTGTAAGAACCTTCCGGCAAATTTAGCTAAGATAGGCATCACACCAGTTCCGGGAGTGAGACAGCGTGAGTGCATTGGACGACATCAAATCAAAAGTCAGCGACGGCCTTGAGACTGATACCGGCAAAGGGCCGCTCGGCATTGGCATAGGCGTGCTGGCTGGTATTCTGATGGCGGCCATTGGTGTTACCGGCTTTCTGTGGGATGCCGAACCCGCTACCTTTGACGTTAATCAGGTCACCGAGCGGGAAACCCGCCAGGCGGGTGTCAATTCGGTGCGGGGCAGCACGACGGTTGCCACAACCATTGAACTCGCCAGCATATTGCTCAACAAACGTGGGGGTTACCTGACGAACGATCTGATGCCACCAGGCGCCTGGATGGACAATGTTCCCAACTGGGAGTTCGGGGTTCTGGTACAAATCAGGGATATGGCCCGCACACTGCGAAATAACCTCAGCCGTTCGCAGTCACAGTCCACAGAAGATGAAGGGCTGGTCAATGCTGAGAATCAGTTCTACTTCGATAACGACAAGTGGATTCTGCCGGAATCTGAAGACGAATATCGCAAGGGTATTCACGCCTTGCGCGACTACCTGCAGCGGTTGGGTGATACGGAACAACAGTCAGCGCAGTTTTATGCGCGCGCTGACAATCTGCGAACCTGGCTGTCTGAGGTTGAAACCCGACTGGGCAGTCTTTCCCAACGCCTCAGCGCGAGCATTGGCAAGCGCCAGCTGGACACGTCTCTCGCCGGGGATTCAGCGGCAACTCAGTCAACTGCCACCCGCAATGAAATTGAGGTAAAAACACCCTGGACCGAACTGGACGACGTGTTCTACGAAGCCCGCGGTACCACCTGGGCCCTGATCCATCTGCTGAAGGCCATTGAAGTAGACTTCCGCGACGTGCTGGAGAAGAAAAATGCGCTGGTCAGTCTGCAACAGATCATCCGGGAACTTGAACCTACTCAGCAGACCCTGTGGAGTCCGGTCATTCTGAATGGCGACGGCATGGGCATTCTGGCTAATCATTCGCTGGTTATGGGTTCACATATCTCCCGGGCCAATGCCGCCATTATCGACCTCCGCAGATTGCTGTCGGAAGGGTAAAATTGCGGCACCGCACCATCGCAATTAACCTTAACCACTTGTAAATTCAAACTTTTTACTGTTCACCACTGCGCTTGTCTTATGTACTATGGGCGGGCGCTACGGGAATACTCTCGGTACTCCCATCGCACCACACAAACCAATAACAATTACTAAAAGATATCCAGAGCGGAAAAAACTATGAGTGATATGTTGATTGTGCCGCCAGTATTTGGCGTCCTGGGCCTCGTATGTGCCTTCATAATATACGTTTTGATGACTCGCTATTCAGAGGGAAGCGAGAAAATCAGAAAAATCGCTGACGCGATTCACGAAGGTGCCATGGTTTTCATGCACCGGGAATATGCCATGCTGGCCATGTTCGCTGGCCCTCTTTTCCTCATTATCCTTTTCACTCCGGGACTTGGCACCAATACAGCCATTTCCTTTGCTGTTGGCGCGATATCATCAGCCTTAGCCGGTTACCTCGGCATGTTCTCTGCCACCAAGGCGAACGTGCGAACCACCACCGCGGCTCAGGAATCAGGTGCCGCTGGCGCACTGACCGTTGCCTTCTTCGGTGGCTCGATCATGGGGCTGTGTGTGGCCTCTCTGGGTCTGATCGGTCTGGGTTCCCTGTACTGGTATTTCGGCGGAGACCCTGAAGCAGTACACGCGATCCACGGCTTCGGTATGGGGGCATCCAGTGTGGCACTGTTCTCTCGCGTCGGTGGTGGTATTTACACCAAGAGTGCTGATGTTGGCGCTGACCTCGTTGGTAAGGTCGAAGCCGGTATTCCTGAAGATGACCCCAGAAACCCCGGCGTTATCGCTGATAACGTGGGCGACAACGTTGGTGACGTTGCAGGTATGGGTTCAGACATCTTTGAGTCTTACTGTGGTTCCATGATCGCAACTATCGCCATTGCCTCTACACTGGCCATCAATACTGAATATGGCATCAAGGCACTGGCGCCGGAAACCGGTCAGGCTGCGCTGATGTTCCTGCCTCTGGCGCTTTCTTCACTCGGGCTGATCTGTTCCCTGGTCGGCATTCTGATCGTGCGGGCCATGTCTTCCAGTGCACCTGAAACTGCACTGCGTATGGGTCACCAGATTTCGGCCGTAGCACTTATCGCTGGCGCCTGGTTCCTTTGCTCTTTCGCCGGCGTTTCCAGCAATGTCTGGTGGTCAATCGTTGCCGGTACTGCCGGTGGTATCCTGATCGGCCTCGTCACTGAATACTATACTGCCAGCAAGCCGGTAGTCAGAATCGCCGAGTCCGGAAAGACCGGTACTGCTACCGTCATGATCACTGGCCTGGCTGTTGGTATGCAGTCGGTAGTAATTCCCATCATCGCCATTGCTGCCATCATCTACATTTCTACAGAGCTCTCTGGCCTTTATGGTGTCGGTATCGCTGCTGTGGGTATGCTGGCCACCGTAGGTATGACCATGGCGCTGGATGCCTACGGCCCGGTGGCTGATAACGCTGGTGGTATCGCTGAAATGGGCGGTCTGGGCGAAGAAATCCGCAAGATTACTGACGGCCTTGATGAAGTGGGTAACACCACAGCTGCTATCGGTAAGGGTTTTGCCATTGGTGCCGCAGCTCTCGCCGCACTGGCAATTATTGCAGCGTTCGTTGAAACCATGCACGTACACCATCCAAGCTTCAAGCTGGAACTGTCAGATCCCAAGGTTCTGGTCGGTATGTTCATCGGCGGCGTGCTGCCGTTCCTCATCGCTTCTATTACCATGACCGCCGTCGGTGATGCGGCAATGGAAATGATTGAAGAAATCCGCCGTCAGTTCAGAGAAATCAAAGGTCTGATGGAAGGTACTGCAGACCCTGATCATGCCAAGTGTGTCGATATCGCCACCAAGGCAGCTCTGAAGAAGATGGTACTGCCTGGTGTCATCGCAGTTTCCATGCCTGCAGTCGTTGGCTTTGGGCTCGGTGGTGAAAGCCTGGGTGGTATGCTGGCAGGTGCCCTGCTGGGTTGTGTGTTGCTGGCACTGATGATGGCGAATGCCGGTGGTGCCTGGGACAACGCTAAAAAGTATATTGAAGAAGGCAATTACGGTGGCAAGAAATCGGATGCCCATAAGGCAGCTGTGGTTGGCGACACGGTAGGAGATCCTTTCAAAGATACTTCAGG
>JAGRIO010000567.1 GCA_020443225.1 Pseudomonadales bacterium | reverse complement strand
AAAGGCTATGGGTCGCATGTGTACTACCGGCAACTGAATCAGTGCGGAGTCTAACGACCCTGAGGAAAGCATTTTGAGACCTGGTCCACAATCTGCGCGGTCACCCTCATCAGTGGCGCTAAATTACAGACTAACGGCAGCTCAGGTTTTTGTGCGTGTGAGCCCTTTCGCCTTGTTGGCCAGTCGTTCTGCCCGGTTTGCTTCGCCGGCAGCCCTGAGTTCAGCCATTTTCTCCTCACTGATACGCATATAAACGTCGCGCCAGGTTTCGTCTTCGGCCCATCTGAATGGCGTCGTCATTAACGTGGGCTGACTGGCACCGGCTACCAGCGCCAGTGCCATTTCCAGCGTCTGGCGCTGCATCCGTGCATCCCAGGGTTTACCCAGGGGGTTACCGAGCGGGAAATCATTGTGCAGATACCGGGGTACACCACAGTAGCTGACGATATCAGCAGCGGACCCGATGATCACGGTTGCAATTCCCCCGGCTTCCAGTGTTCTGGCCGTCAGACTCACGGTCTGGTGACAGATGGGTCACAAGGGAACCAGGATAGCGACATCCACTTCATCCTGCTGACAGGCAGCAAGAATGGCGGGAGCGTCTTCTTCCCGGGTACTACGCTGGGAATATTCGGTCGGCACAAAACAAAACCTGGGGCTTAGCGAACCAATGGTGCCCTCGTCGGCGAGCTGCCGGAGACTGGCGAGGGGAAAATAACTTTCCCGGTCATCTGTATGTGTGCATTCCTTGTCCCAGGACAATTCATCCGTGCGGAAACGCTCTGGCACCTGATCAAGTGGGTAGGCCTTTGCCGTTCTGACCGGTTTAGGTGTGTCGCCTTCTGCGACTGCGGTGGTAACGATCGCCACCCGACATTCATTGAGCGGCTTGCCAGGACGTGTAAAGGGAATATCGTCGAAATGCGGCCATTGATAGGGTTTGAATCCCTGCGCGCCATAAAAATCCCTGGAGCGCTGCATATAGCGAATATACTGAGGGTCGTCGGGATTCAGGGGGTGCATATCCAAGGGCATGGCTTCCGGTAGGACTGATACCACCGACTGTAGCAAAGGCCCGGTGCCGGCGTCCAGCAATGACCGGCAAGGCTGTCCCATGCCTTATGCCCTGCTGAACGTCTGGTACGCATCCACCATCGCAGATCCGTACCAGCTTAGCAGGCAAATACTTCAGAAATGCGCCGTCAGATTGATAAAGATGCCATCAATATCGGTATTCACATCGACGTCAGCATCATCTTCATCTACCTCAATGCTGAACTTCCGGTAACCGCCTTCGATACCGAACTCGGGAAAGATGAAGTTCTCTGTTTCCCAGCCAATCTTGAGCGCATAGTCAGCGATCTGATTCCCGCTGTAACCGACATAGTTAATATCACCACCCACCCAGGTACCCGTGAAAGGCAGATTAAACCTCGCACGCCCGTAAAGCATTGGCAGCACCACGTCG
>JAGRIO010000566.1 GCA_020443225.1 Pseudomonadales bacterium | reverse complement strand
TAGCGCCCTTCAAATTCATCGAATAACTCTGCCGGGTCCTTGCCCATCAGATTAACCAGCACATTTATTCGGCCGCGATGCGCCATTCCAATAACAGTTTCCACGACACCGGCACTGCCTGCGCGGTGAATCAGTTCTGCCATGCAGGGAATAAAACTCTCACCACCTTCCAGTCCAAAGCGCTTGGTTCCGGGATATTTGGTGTGCAGGTATTTTTCCAGACCTTCAGCGGCGATCAAGCGGTCCAGAATCCGCCGCTTCACCCCATCACTGAAGGAGGGATTTGACCGGGCGCTTTCCATCCGCTGCTGCACCCAGAGCTGCTCGGCCTGATCTTCGATATGCATGTACTCAGCACCCACCGAATCACAATAGGTTTGCTCAAGCACATGAATGATGTCACGCAGCGAGGCTTCACGATTTCCGAAAAACAGGGTACCGGTCTGAAAGGTCGTATCCAGATCTGCTGCAGACAGCTTGTGATAATCCAGCTCAAGTATGGGTACCTGGGGTTTTTCAGTCAGTCCAAGCGGGTCAAGCGTGGCTTTCAGGTGGCCCCGGCGACGGTAGCCATTAATCAGTTCCCCGACTGCCACCTGCTTACGCTCATAGTCAGCACTGATGCTGGCAGGCGAAACCGGCGTAACACGGGACTGGTTTTTGGAGAGTAAAAGAAAATGATCACGAACCGTCTGATGGCTGATATCGGGTGCGATGGCACCTTCTACCATGGGCAAGGTGTCGAAATAACTGCGCCACTGATCGGGGACTTCGGAAGGGTCTTCCAGGTATTTTTCGTAAAGTTCCTCTACGTATGAAGCATTGCCACCGGATATATGACCGGTTCGCCACAACTGCTCCATGCTACTTTCTTGCATATCACCACCATTCCTTGAACAGAGCGGCGCGAGAGAACCACCGCACAAAATCGGAGTTAAACTATCAGTCTGGACCTGAATTCAACATAATTCAAAGATTGCCCCTGAATCCGTCGAATCCGGTCCTTAACCAGCGCAAGAAAATCGGGCAGTACTCAGACCGCCCGCTTCAACAACATATTCCGGATGTGTCCGATTGCACGGGTCGGGTTCAGACCCTTCGGGCAAACATTGACGCAGTTCATGATTCCGCGGCATCGGAACACACTAAACGGATCTTCAAGGTTCGCCAGTCGTTCCTCGGTCGCGGTATCCCGGCTGTCTGCCAGGAACCGGTAAGCCTGCAGCAGACCGGCCGGGCCGATGAATTTGTCAGGGTTCCACCAGAATGAAGGGCAGGAAGTCGAACAACAGGCACACAGAATACATTCGTAAAGACCGTCGAGCTTTTCACGATCTTCCGGTGACTGTAGACGCTCCTGACTCGGCGGGGTTGTGTCATTGATCAGGAACGGCTGTACCTTGCGGTACTGCGCATAGAATTGTTCCATGTCAACAACCAGATCCCGGATCACAGGCAGCCCGGGCAGAGGCTTAAGCGTCAG
>JAGRIO010000565.1 GCA_020443225.1 Pseudomonadales bacterium | reverse complement strand
TGGCAGCTGCATAAGCCGCATAGACCTTGTAAGGATCATGACCACCACGGTTCAGACGGTAAATGTCTTCATCAGACATATCTTCGACCAGCTTCAGCAGTTCAGGATACTTGCCAAAGAAATGCTCCCGGGTATAGCCGCCATCCCGGCTCTTATAGTTCTGATATTCGCCGTCAACCGCTTCATCCATACGTTGTTGCAGCAAGCCGTGTTTGTCTTTCTCGAACAGAGGGTCCCACATTCTGCCCCACACGACCTTGATCACATTCCAGCCGGCCCCGCGGAAAACGCCTTCCAGTTCCTGAATGATTTTACCGTTACCCCTGACGGGGCCATCCAGTCGCTGCAGATTACAATTGATAACAAAGATCAGATTGTCCAGGTTTTCGCGACCAGCAAGCGCGATGGCACCCTGTGATTCTGGCTCATCCATTTCGCCATCACCGGCGAAGCACCAGACTTTACGGTCTCCCGGCTCTGACAACCCACGTTGCTGCAGGTACTTCATGATATGCGCCTGATAGATCGCCTGCAGCGGCCCAAGTCCCATCGAAACTGTCGGAAATTGCCAGTAGTCTGGCATCAGCCAGGGGTGTGGGTAAGAAGAAAGCCCATCGCCATCCACTTCCTGACGAAACTTGTCCAGCTGCTCTTCATCAAGACGACCTTCAAGGTAAGAACGGGCATAAATACCCGGCGCACTATGCCCCTGAATATAAACCAGATCACCTTTGTTATCTTTGTTGCGGCCACGAAAGAAATAGTTGAATCCCACATCATAGAGCGTGGCGCTGGACTGAAAACTTGAAATATGACCGCCCAGAGTGCCGTCTTCGAGGTTGGCCCGCATCACCATCGCCATCGCATTCCAGCGGATCAGCGAACGCAGACCACGTTCCATAAAAAGATCACCCGGCATGCGGGCTTCTTTGTGCACGGGTATGGTGTTGCGATAGGGAGTATTGATTGCATAGGGCAAAGACGCCCCGGTTTCTGTCACCTTCGAAGACAGGCGCTGCAACAGATACTGCGCCCTTTCCACACCTTCATTTTCGATAACAGAAAGAATGGCTTCTACCCATTCCTCTGTCTCCAACGGATCCTGATCGTCTCGACGTGATTCCGTTGCCATTTACCTCTCCTTATTCTGATTCCTGCCGGAATTGATACATGGCTATAACTATAGCTTATGCGGTCCCAAAACAGGAATGAATACGGATTCATTTACCGGTTTTTTCACAGATCAGGTTAATGCCATCCAGCATTCGAAGTCCGGGACGGGAAATAAGATCGGGATCGACAGGAATGAGTTTCGCTTCAGGTAACAGACGCTCCCAGACGGGTACCCATGAAGATGTTGCTGACGCAGGTGACTGGGTATAGAAAATTACGTCGGGGGCCCGGCGAACGACGGCTTCCTGACTTACAACAGGCACATTGATATCCAGTTCACCAAATATATTGGTACCCCCACACAAGCGGATACCCTGCCC
>JAGRIO010000564.1 GCA_020443225.1 Pseudomonadales bacterium | reverse complement strand
TCACCGATGTTGACCAGATGGCCACGGCCCAGATCACGGCCATAACAATGACTGCACACGCCGTAGCGGGTTTCACAGGTAATGGGGCTGCGAACCAGAATATCGTCCACACCCATACCTTCAATGCGGGATACCCACTTCTCATCGATCAGGGTGCCGCGGGGAACCAGTACGTCGTCGCCTTCCGCATTCATGACGTCCTGTGCAATAACGCGGCCCAGCACCCGGTTGCCCAGAGCCTCAACTACATCACCGCCTTCAATCACGGCTGTCATGACCAGGCCATTGTCGGTACCACAATCATGTTCAGTGACCACCAGATCCTGAGCGACATCCACCAGACGGCGAGTCAGGTAACCTGAGTTCGCTGTCTTCAGTGCGGTGTCAGCCAGACCTTTCCGGGCACCGTGGGTAGAAATAAAGTACTGCATTACCGAGAGGCCTTCACGGAAGTTAGCCGTAATTGGTGTCTCGATAATGGAGCCGTCCGGTTTGGTCATCAGACCACGCATACCAGACAGCTGACGAATCTGTGCGGGGGAACCCCGGGCACCAGAGTCAGAGTACATCCAGATGCTGTTGAAGGAGTTCTGCTCTTCTTCTTCACCATCACGGTTAGTCACGACTTCCGTTGCCAGAGTTTCCATCATCGCGGCACCGACCAGTTCATTGGCACGGGTCCAGATGTCGATAACCTTGTTGTACTTCTCACCCTGGGTTACCAGACCGGAAGCAAACTGAGATTCAATTTCACGAATCTCTGCTTCAGATTCTTCAATGATGCGGGCCTTGGCTTCCGGAATCACAAAGTCTTCCACACCGATCGAAGAACCAGAACGGGTCGAGTACTCGTAGCCCATGTACATCAGCTGGTCAGCGAAGATGACAGTTTCTTTCAGACCTACTGTGCGGTAACAGGTGTTGATCAGCGAAGACATGTCTTTGTTGACCAGGGTTCTGTTGATCAGCTCATAGGGCAGGCCATCGGGCACTATCTCGTACAGCAGCGCACGACCAACGGTTGTATCTTTGATTTCACGGCGGGTAATCATTTCGCCGTCTTCAGTCTTGATGACTTCCTTAACACGAACTTTGACCCGTGCCTGCAGACCCACCTTGCCCGCACGGTAAGCGCGGGAGACTTCTTCAACATCGGCAAACGCCATGCCTTCGCCCACGTCATTGATACGCTCGCGGGTCATGTAGTAAACACCCAGAACAACGTCCTGAGAAGGCACGATAACCGGCTGGCCATCTGCTGGCAGCAGTACGTTGTTGGTTGACATCATCAGCGCACGTGCTTCCAGCTGCGCTTCCAGTGTCAGCGGCACGTGTACGGCCATCTGGTCACCGTCGAAGTCAGCGTTGTAGGCAGTACACACCAGTGGGTGCAACTGAATCGCCTTACCTTCAATCAATACTGGCTCAAATGCCTGAATACCCAGACGGTGCAAAGTCGGCGCCCGGTTCAGCAGCACGGGGTGTTCGCGAATCAC
>JAGRIO010000563.1 GCA_020443225.1 Pseudomonadales bacterium | reverse complement strand
CATCGTCCACCCCAGTTTTTTGAGCGCAGCTCAAAAAACGTCGCGCAGACAGGCGTTTCGCGCAGCGAAGCGCTGAGATGCGCCATCCACCCCTCGAGCCAGCATCACCATCTGCTTAGTTCAAATTTCTCGCGCAGTGAAGCGACTGCCATAAGCCACCAGCTCCATTGCCACAACCAGATTTTGGCCAGGGTTCGACCTGTGGTTTATCGGGTGACAGTGGGTCGAGTTGAAAGTTATTGTACTGGACAGCGAGACGCGTCTGTCCGCTAGGAATGATCCTCCGCCGGTTGAGTCAGCTTCAGGTCGGTCATTCCCCCAAATGGGGCTGGTCTTTGGGGGGTGATTGTGCTGACAATAAGCAAAAGACACAGGATTTCTTCTTTGAATCATAACCAGACTGAGCAACTGGTCGCTTGTCCAGAATGTGACCGGCTATACCGTTGGCTGGACATTCCACCCGATGCAAAGGCGAGTTGTAGCCGATGCCGGGTGGAGTTGTACCGTCACGTGCCGGATTCACTGACCCGTTCGCTCGCGTGGTATGTCACTGCATTTATGTTTCTGTGTATCGCCAACCTGATGCCATTCCTCTCCATGTCGGCTGTCGGGCTCGAACGCCGTAACCTGATGATGAGTGGGGCGCTGGCACTGGCAGAATTCGGAATGCCTGAACTGGGGGTTCTGGTTTTCTGTACCAGCATCGGTTTTCCGTTGTTAACCATAGCCGGGATGCTCTGGCTTCTGATTCCCGCCTGCTTCGGACGACTGGCGTGGGGCGCAGAGTTCTGCTACCGCTGGGTTCACCATCTCAGTCCCTGGTCATTGCTCGGCGTCTTTATGCTTGGCACCTTGATCGCGTTCGTAAAGTTGCAGGACCTGGCGGCAGTATCACCCGGGCCGGGTCTGTTTGCCTTCGCGGGTATGTTGCTCGCGTACACAGCCGGACGCGCTGCCTTCAGTCCAGAGGTTTTCTGGTCGCTGAAAAAGGTCAGTCGACGCAGGTCTGTTGGCGGACCGCATATTCGCTGCCATATTTGTGGTCTGGTTCTGGCCCATGGTGATCATCATTGTCCGCGTTGTGAGAGCAGAGTACATCATCGTGAACAGGGAAGCCTGGAGAAAACCGCTGCATTGACTCTGGCAGCAGCGATCATGTTTATACCTGCCAATCTGTTTCCCATTATGATGGTGTCAAAACTGGGACAGGGACATCCTGACACTATCCTGAGTGGTGTGATATCGCTGATGCAGGGCGGTATGTTCGGGCTCGCACTGATTGTGTTGTTTGCCAGTATTATTGTTCCTCTGCTCAAATTAGTAGTGCTGACCTTTCTGATTTACACGGTCCATAAGGGGGTTCGGTGGCGCCCCAGAGACCGGACGCTGCTGTACAGACTGACTGAAGTTGTTGGTGCCTGGTCCATGGTGGATATCTTTCTCGTGGGGTTGCTGTCGGGGCTC
>JAGRIO010000562.1 GCA_020443225.1 Pseudomonadales bacterium | reverse complement strand
AAGCAGCAGTCAGGTCCTGGTAAGCAGGCTTGGAGATGGTTACAGACGCAGCTGAAGTAGATACAACACCTACAACACCGGTGCTGGCCACAGCAGCAGAACCGTAAGCAGCGCCACCGCCAGGAGCCAGGTTACCACCTGGGTTGAACAGAGCGATCCAGCCAGCAGCATTGGTAGGAACAGTGCTGGTCAGACCCAGTGCAGACTGAGTGTTACCTTTCACGTAAGTAGTACGAGCCAGACGAACGGCTTCTTCGTAGTGAGAGTTAACTTTAGTCATGTTAGCTGTCTTGATGTAGTCCTGGTAAGCAGGAAGAGCTACAGCGGCCAGAATACCGATGATAGCAACTACAATCATCAATTCGATCAAGGTGAAACCTTGTTGCAGTTTGTTGTTCATTGAATGAGCTCCAGATTATTTAGTTGAAGACTGTTGTTCACAAACAGGTCACGTTCAGTCTGGTTTTTACGTCGCAAGTACTGTGCCAAAAAAATAACGCCGTTCATCCGCCGATTTTAGCGATTTTGCCGCCAGTTCGCCGCTGGCATCGTTCCTGACAAGACGATTCGGGTCAGAAAGTGACAAAAATTGTCACTTTTGCCAACAAAACTGGTTTCTGAATCTGCGCAACGACGGACTCAACGCGGCTTCACGTACGATTTGGCTATCGACACTCGCGGGGTCCGACTGTAAACTTTTGACTCTATATATAGGTAGGCTGACCTCAGGTGCGGGTTGCTCCCTGCCGCCTGAATACGGAATCTGAAACTATGGCTGCAAATCCGATTCAACTCAGTGGTCTCGCCAGAAGACTCGTCGAAGACAAGCTACTTGAAGAAAGTCAGGCCCGGGATGCTTCTGCCGAGGCGATGAAGACCCGTGTGCCCTTCGTGACTCACCTGGTACAGAACAACCTGGTCAGCGCCAAGGATATCGCCAACTCTGCTTCGGAAGAATTCGGCACGCCACTGCTGGACCTTGCGGCACTCGACCCTGAAATTATTCCCCGAAATCTGGTAGACGAGAAACTGATACGCTCGAATCATGCCATGCCGATTTTCCATCGCGGTAACCGGCTGTTTGTGGCGGTGTCAGACCCGACTAACCGGCAGGCCCTGGATGAAATCAAGTTCCAGACGGGCATCACCACCGAAGAAGTACTGGTTGAAGAGAACAAGCTGTCAGCCTTCATTGAAGCCTTCCTTGAATCACAGGAAGGCGATGGTCTGGGAGATCTGGGGGACGATGATGTCGACCTGGATCTTGAGGCGGTTGATGAATCCGGTGGCGGTCAGGATGAAGACGTCGGCAGTGCTGCAGATGACACCCCGGTTGTCCGGTTCATCAATAAAATGCTGATGGATGCCATTAAGGGCGGCTCTTCCGACCTGCACTTTGAACCCTTTGAGAAGGCCTACCGTGTCCGTTTCCGGACTGACGGTATTCTGCACGAGGTGGCAAGACCACCGGTCAATCTGGGCCCCAGGATATCCGCTCG
>JAGRIO010000561.1 GCA_020443225.1 Pseudomonadales bacterium | reverse complement strand
CCCCGGGGCATACCTGCCGGTTTAATGCACCGCCATTCCTGCCTCAGGCGGGAACTGCGGTGCGAACAGATACTAATCAGCACAGCATCTGGCGTAAATCAGAGCGAACCACCGCTGGCAGCGGTGCCGATAATTGCCGAATCATCCGGATAGTCGTCGTCAGCATCGACTATCCAGGGGTCGAGACAAGCCCTGTCCTCGGTGCAGGGGTCGGTCAGAGCTTCCAGGAAGGCAACCAGTGCCGCTGTTTCCGCATTGTTGAGTCGGGGTGTGGGACCGAGTCCACCGCGAACACCCGGTGTGGCGAGTCTGTCCAGCGCTGACGATGAATGCAGCCAGCCATCCGCCAGAAGGGCTTCGCAACTGGCGCCGCTGGCGGTGATGGCAAGCTGGATCTGTGGTAAATCACAGACTTCAGCCCTGTTTGCAAAGGCCAGATCATTGACCACGCCGTACAGATCCCGAACGCTGTTGCCAGGATTTACATAGTGACGAACCACCGCTTCAAGATCTGCATACAGGCCAGCATGGCCATAGGGCGCTGACTCGGTGATATTTAACAGGCTGGGAGTGCGAAACAGATAACGGTCGCGGGTATCACCGGTGACATTTTCTCTTCCCCGGTCATCGCTGATTTGCGGAAAGGCTACGATGTGATGTTGTTCGTCGGTAAAACGCGAACCAGAGTGACAACGATTGCAACCAGCACCGCCTTCATTGACCGGGGTCAGAAATAATTCAGCACCGGTTTTCTGCTGGTCGGTCAGGGCATCGATATCTCCCTGAACGTATTGCTGCCAGGGCGACCCGGTAAATGTCTGAGATCTCTCATAGGCCGCGATAGCCTCTGCAATCCGATCGAAACTGATGTCAGGGTCTCCGAAAGCGGCAGTGAACATCGGTGCCCACTCAGGACCAAACCGGCCTGCCAGCGACTGTCGCAGAGTCTGATTGTCAGCATCTGGCAGAAATACATCGCGCATCTCGGCGACGGAAGTTACCGGAAATCTTGCCTGTGCATCGGGTAATGTGATGCCGGGTGGCAGATTAGTGTCGGCACTGTTTGCAGTAAGACTGTCAGGCGTGCTGATGGCACCGGCACTACCATTAAGATTGCGCGCAGGTTGCAGACTTTCGACCCTTGAATCCCAGAACATGCCACGATCCCACAGACTGCTGTTGAAGGTGGTCGGCGCGTTTCTCGGCACCACTGGGAAGTTGCCGGCGATTTCACTGTGACGACCAGGGCCTAACAGTGATGGTGCACTCAGATTCTGGTCGTTAACAGCATTCACCCCCACTGAGAGTGATAAATTATCGGCGCCGCCAAGAGTGGGATGGTGACAGCTGACACAGGCAACATCCTCATCGCCGCTCAGGTGGCTGCTGAAAAACAGAAGTTTCCCCAGCTGTGCGAGGTCAGATGTGATTGCCGGCACGTTCCGGTTACTCGCAGGATCAACAGCAAGCTGCTGCGCCTCAATTAAAGCCGTCAGACGCA
>JAGRIO010000560.1 GCA_020443225.1 Pseudomonadales bacterium | reverse complement strand
AAGCGCATGGAAAAGCCGCTGGAAACCATTGACCAGCTGAAAAACCAGGGTAACCCGCTGGCCTACGTGGGTGATGTAGTGGGTACAGGTTCATCCAGAAAGTCAGCCACTAACTCTGTTTTGTGGCACATGGGTGATGACATTCCCCATATCCCCAACAAGCGTGACGGTGGTTTCGTACTGGGTGGCAAGATTGCACCGATCTTCTTCAACACCATGGAAGATGCCGGCGCGTTACCCATCGAATGTGACGTCACAAAAATGAAGACCGGCGATGTCATCGTGGTTCACCCCTATGAAGGAAAGGTTACCAGTGATGCCACCGGTGAAGTTCTCACCGAGTTTTCACTGGCCACGGAAGTTATCCTTGATGAAGTGCAGGCTGGCGGGCGTATTCCGCTGATCATCGGCCGCGGTCTGACTGACCGGGCAAGAGAAGTATTGGGCATGGCGCCGTCTGATGTTTTCCGACGCCCTGAAGCCAGAGAAGAAAGCACAAAAGGTTTCACGCTGGCCCAGAAAATTGTAGGCAAGGCCTGCGGCGTTGCTGGTATTCGTCCCGGCACTTACTGTGAACCCCGTATGACAACGGTTGGCTCTCAGGATACGACCGGTCCTATGACCCGGGACGAACTGAAAGAGCTGGCCTGTCTGGGTTTCTCTGCCGATCTGGTCATGCAGTCATTCTGTCATACAGCTGCTTATCCGAAGCCCGTAGATATCGATACTCAACACACCCTGCCAGACTTCATCCAGACTCGTGGTGGCGTAGCGCTGCGTCCTGGCGATGGTATTATTCACTCATGGCTGAACCGTATGTTGTTGCCTGACACGGTAGGTACCGGTGGTGACTCTCATACCCGATTCCCCATTGGTATCAGCTTCCCGGCTGGTTCCGGCCTGGTTGCTTTTGCAGCAGCCATTGGCGTGATGCCGCTGGATATGCCTGAATCTGTACTGGTTCGTTTTAAAGGTGAAATGCAACCGGGCATTACCCTGCGTGATCTGGTTAATGCTATTCCTTATGCCGCCATTCAGCGTGGCCTGTTAACCGTTGCCAAAGAAGGCAAAAAGAACGTTTTCTCTGGGCGCATTCTGGAAATCGAAGGTCTGCCGAATCTGAAAGTAGAACAGGCATTTGAGATCTCTGACGCTTCTGCAGAACGTTCAGCGGGTGGTTGTACCATTCGTCTGGGGCCAGAGCCGATCAAAGAGTACATTACCTCTAACATCACCATGCTGAAGTGGATGATTTCTGAAGGTTACGGTGACGCCCGCACCATTTCCCGTCGTATTTCTGCCATGGAAGAATGGCTGGCTGATCCGGTCCTGATGGAACCAGATGCCGATGCAGAGTACGCCGAGATCATTGAAATCGATCTGAACGAGATTAAAGAGCCGCTGCTGGCGTGCCCCAATGATCCGGATGATGTGAAACCGCTGTCTGAAGTGATGAACACGAAGATTGATGAGGTCTTCATCGGCTCATGCATGACTAACATCGGTCAC
>JAGRIO010000559.1 GCA_020443225.1 Pseudomonadales bacterium | reverse complement strand
AAAAGTATCCGGTCAGAGATCCTTTCTTTCTGATGATCCGGCGTTCGCTCAACACTTTTATGAATGCCTTTACATCCAGTGACTATACTGCCTATCCGTTTGCCAGTCAGAACCGCAAGGACTTTAACAATCTGTTGGGTATCTATCTGGACGCAGTATTCTTTCCCCGGCTTGATCCTCTGGACTTTGCGCAGGAAGGACACCGGATTGAACTGGAGAACCCTGACGATCCTGATTCGCCTCTGGTCTACAAGGGTGTCGTGTTCAACGAGATGAAAGGCGACACCAGTTCACCGGTGTCGGTGTTGTACGACGGCATCAAGGCCGCGCTGTTCGAACACAGTACCTATCACCACAATAGTGGAGGTGATCCTGAAGTCATTCCGCAACTGACTTATCAGGGACTGCTGGATTTTTACAGGACTCATTACCATCCGTCCAATGCCGTCTTCATGACTTACGGGGATATTCCGGCGGCAGAATTGCAGGCGTCTTTAGAGTCACTTGCCCTGCACCGGTTTGACAGGCTGGACGAGAAGATTGCTGTGGTGCCGGAACCCAGGTTTTCCGAGCCAAGACGGGCAGAAATTGAGTATGCCGTCGATGAAGATGATGGTCGTAAATCCCATGTGGTCATGGGGTGGCTGCTGGGCGAGAACACAGACCTTGAAATGCTGCTGAAATGTAACCTCATGTCAGATGTGCTGCTCGATACCAGTGCATCACCCCTGCGTAAAGCACTGGAAACCAGCGACCTCGGTGCCGCAGCTTCACCCTTATGTGGGCTTGAAGAATCCAATTTTGAAATGAGCTTTTTCTGTGGGCTGGAAGGATGTGAAGCCGACTCTGCCGAAGCCATAGAAGCCCTGGTGCTGGAGACTCTGCAGCAGGTGGCAGAAGAAGGGGTTCCCGTTGACAGCCTCGAAGCCTGCGTTCATCAGCTGGAGCTGAATCAGCGGGAAATCGGAGGTGATGGTTACCCCTATGGTTTGCAACTGATGTTCTCCTGCATGTCGGCTGCCATACACAATGGCGACCCGATCGGACTGCTGGATCTCAATCATGTCGTTAGCAAGATTCGTAGCGAAATGCAGGACCCGGCTTTCATGGGTAATCTGATTCGTGAATTGTTGCTGGATAACAGCCATCGGGTAACGCTGACAATGAAACCGGATACCCGGTTTGCAGAGAAGCAGAGACAGCGGGAGACAGACCGGCTCGCCGCGCTCAAGGCGCAGATGACCCGTCAGGACATTGATGCTCTGCTGGAAAAATCCCGCGAGCTGAACGAGCGTCAGGCTCAGCCAGAACCACTTGAGGTACTGCCTAAAGTTGGGCTTGAAGATATCTCCGACAGCCTTGCTAACCCGCAGGGTACGAGCAAAACCCTTAAGGCGGGTCCCAGACTCACTACCTATGATGCGGGTACCAATGGCCTTAGCTATCATCAGATCGTGTGTGCGCTGCCGGCCCTGGATGAAGAACTGACCGGGGTGTTGCCGCTTTACAGCAGTCTGGTCACCGAAATCGGG
>JAGRIO010000558.1 GCA_020443225.1 Pseudomonadales bacterium | reverse complement strand
GGCAGTTATATGACCGGGTTACAGAGTAAACCTGGTTCACCGGGCTGGCGGGAAGCCTTTGGTATCTATACCCGCCCGCAGGTTATTGCGATGGCACTTCTGGGATTTGCCGGTGGGTTGCCATTTCTGCTGGTGTTTTCAACCCTGACAGCCTGGCTTCGTGACGCAGAAGTTTCCCGTTCCACGATTGGTTTTTTTGCCTGGGTGGGTATTACTTATTCTGTGAAATTCTTCTGGGCGCCGGTTGTTGACAGGCTGGCGCTACCTTTTCTTCATTCGCTGGGTCGCCGTCGTTCCTGGATATTGCTGGCTCAGTGCGGAATATCAGCGGGGCTCTTTGGCATGTCGCTGAGTGGTCCTGATGATCTTTTGCCGTTATCACTATTTGCGCTGCTAGTTGCCTTCTCCTCGGCGACACAGGACATCGGCATTGATGCTTACCGTATTGAAGCTGCTGATGAGCGTTATCAGGGGGCGATGTCCGCCGCCTACATATTTGGCTACCGGGTGGCATTGTTAGCCGCAGGTGCCGGCGCGCTCTATCTGGCGGAATATCTTGGCTGGACGCTGGCGTATCAGGCGATGGCTGTTCTGATGGTGGTCGGCATGATCACTATCCTGCTGGTCAGAGAACCCGATGCTTCTGGTCGACCGGCAGTCAGCGATGCAGATCAGGCGCGGGTAGACGCACTGTTGGCAGACCGTACCGGGTTGCAGGGTTTGCCGCGCAGGATTGCTGCCTGGCTGATCACATCTGTTGCCTTTCCGTTTCTGGATTTTTTCCGCCGCAATGGTCGCTTCGCCCTGACTATTCTGCTTTTTATTGCAGTGTTCCGCCTCAGCGATATTGCCATGGGGATAATGGCCAATCCTTTTTATCTGGATATGGGTTACAGCAAGACAGATATCGCCAGCATTGCTAAGGTGTTTGGATTTTTCATGTCAATTGCCGGCTCGGCGGTGTGTGGTGTGCTGGTGGTGAAGTGGGGAATTTTCCGGCCTTTGCTGGTTGGTGCCATTGCTGTCGCCGCCACCAATCTGCTGTTTGCCCTGCTTTCCACGCTGGAACCTGAGCTTTACTGGCTCGCGATGGTGATCAGCGCGGACAATATCAGTGGTGGTTTCGCTGCGACTGCGTTTGTCGCGTATCTTTCGAGTCTTACCAATCGTTCTTACACCGCGACTCAGTACGCGTTGTTCAGTTCCCTGATGACCCTGCCCGGAAAATTCATCAGTGGTTTCTCTGGTATGGTGGTCGATGCCTTTGGTTATTTTGAGTTTTTTGTCGTGGCGGCGGCCATCGGAATACCTGCCATTCTGCTGGTGCTGGTACTGATGCGGCATGACCGGGTGCGAGTTGCGGCAAACGATCCTGAGTATCAGTAGACTTCTGTATCAGGGGCGCCACTGATAGGTGCGCAGATGCACTTTCAGATTGCTGACCACAACACCTTCTTCCTCCAGTCGTTGCTGCTGGCGGGCTGGGTCTGGATTGGATATCCTGCCCGCACTGTTGATCACACGGTGCCAGGGCAGGCGGGTTCCTTTAGGTA
>JAGRIO010000054.1 GCA_020443225.1 Pseudomonadales bacterium | reverse complement strand
GCAGATTTGACCCGTTTGCGGGTTTCCCGCTCCAGCTCCAGATAGTGAACAATCTGCATGAACGACTCATCCAGACGGCCGCTGTTTTCACCGACATGGATCAGCGCCACAAAAATGTCGGAGAATATCCGCGGATGCTCACGCATGGCGTTGGCCAGAGAGCGGCCAGACTCCAGCAACTTCACCAGGTCACGAATGGTCTCTGCCAACAGTTCATTGACCGTCGAATCCGCCAGTCCGTTCAGCGCTCTGATCATGGGTATGCCTGCCCGCGTCAGACTGTACATCTGCCGGCTGAAGATGATCAGCGCGTCTATATCCACGCTCGCCCGGAACCAGGTCCTGACCACCTGCAGATCCAGCTTCAGGGCACCACGTGCCTTGACAGGCTGGATCGCGATTGGGGTTAAGCCTGAATCCAGTAACTCCGCCGCGACTGACTCATCATTACTGGCTTCCATGACGCCAGTCTGTAATTCTCCGGCAGCATTACGAACTCTGTATTCAAACAGACTCATGATGAACTGACGCTGGTCTGCGGCAATTCGGGTTCCGTCGCCGCCAACTGCCTGGTTGGGTTGTCATCCACCTCTGCTACCCGCAGCACTTCTTCAATCGTCGTGACACCCGCCCGCGCCAGTCGCAAAGCAGAATGGAACAGAGGTTCATATTCAGGGTCTTCGCCCGCATGGAGATTCAGCGCCTCAATATCTTCCTTGCGCAAGTCAGCGGCAAGTTTTGGCGTTATCTCAAGCAACTCAAACAAACCAATCCGGCCGCGATAGCCGGTATGGTTACAACGGGGGCAACCCTTACCGTGTTTATAGGTTGTTGCGGACAACGGCGATTCCTGCGCTTCTGTCAGCACCAGATTCAGCTCGGCATCTTCCGGTTGATAGGGTTCAGTGCAATATTCACAATTTTTTCGAATCAGTCGCTGCGCGACAATGCCCTTCAGGCAGGCCGCTAACAGATAACTTTCGACCCCCATATCAAGCAGCCGAGCGGCAGTGGAAATAGCGTCACCGGTATGCAGGGTCGAGAGCACCATATGCCCGGTCATCGATGCCCGCATGGCAATCTCGGCGGTTTCAACATCACGGATCTCGCCAATCAGCATGACGTCCGGGTCCTGACGCAGGGCCACCCGCAGAATAGAAGCAAAGTCCAGCCCGATGTTATGCCGGACATGTACCTGATTGATTCGTGGCAGGCGATATTCCACCGGATCTTCTGCGGTGATGATTTTTCGCTGCGGCGTGTTGAGCTTCGACAAGGCACCATACAGAGTGGTTGTTTTACCGCTACCCGTTGGACCCGTGACCAGAATCAGACCGTGTGGTTTGTGAATCAGTTTCTCGAACCGCAGCCTGACACTGTCCGGCATTCCTATCCGGGTCAGATCCGTTAGCTGATTGCTGTGATCAAGCAGACGCATGACCACGGCTTCCCCGTGCTGCAAAGGCAGGGTAGACAGTCGCACGTCGATAGTTTTATTTTTGACATCGATATTGAAACGCCCGTCCTGAGGCAGGCGTTTCTCTGAGATATTCAGACCGCTCAGCAGTTTCAGCCGCAGTACCAGTGCTGCTGCCACGCGGGTTTCCTTCATGACGTGTTCCTGCAATACGCCATCGACCCGCTGCCGAATCCGCAGCTCATGTTCATCCGGTTCGATGTGTATGTCTGAAGCTCTGACCTGCACTGCATCTTCAAAAATCGAGGCCAGCAGTTTCGCCACCGGAGTATCACCGTCAGACCGGCTCAGCTGGTCCAGTTCGAAGGTCTCGGCATCGAGGTTCAGGGATTCTTCAAGCTCTTCCGCAAAGTGAGTAATCTCTTCTGTGCGCCGGTAAACAATATCCAGCGCATTCAGCAACTCTGATTCCCGCACTACCGCCTGTCTGACACTTTGCTTAAGGATGCGGCTCAGCTCATCCAGTGCAAAAATATCCATCGGGTCAACCATACCGATCAGCAGGTGGTTTTCCTTTTCTTCCAGCACGATGGCACGGAAGCGACGGGCCATGGTTTCCGGCAACAGCCTGCATAAGTCAGGGTTAAACTGAAACTGTGTCAGGTCAACAAAGGGAATTGCTAACTGCCGCGAAAGAAAACCCAGCAGATCGTGCTCCGACAGATAGCCAAGATCTGTCAGTACCCGCCCCAGTCGCTGACCGGAATTCTTCTGCTCTGCCAGGGCCGAATGCAGCTGTTCTTCGCTGATAGCTCCCTGCTGAACCAGCAGGTCACCCAGGCGGATTTTCTGGTTTTTGAGCTGCTCTGACATCAGGACTCCAGACGACTGATCCGGTCAAGCGAACGCCACAATTCTTCTTGCTGGGTTTGCTGATCACTGACTACCGGGCGAACAAGAATCACCAGTTCGCTCTGCAGGCTCTGGAACCGGCGCTGGGTAAAGCCATTGCCGATACCGGGAATTCGCTGCACCCAGGGAACACCTGACTTACTGTCACGATTCTCAGACTTCATGAGACCGCCAATCACAATGACCTGGTTATTCTTCGCCCGCACGATGCTGTCAGATTCACGTATCGTACTGAGCGCCAGCGGCAACGTAACGGTATCGTTACCAATGGTCACCAGCTTGCTCTGGTCATTGACTTCACTGACTGTGGGGTGGATGTGCAGGATGACTGTGCCATCTTTTGAAATCTGCGGGGTAACATCCAGTGCGATACCCGAAAAGAATGGCGTCAGGGTGACACTGGGGGTAGTGGTGGTACTCGTGCCTGTCGTCGTCGTGGACGTGACGTTAGTCACAAAGAACTCGTCGGTACCCACTTTGATAACCGCTTTCTGGTTATTGACTGTCGCAATGCGCGGGCTCGACAACACTCTCACCCTGCCCTGCGCTTCCAGTAACTGCATGATGCCACCGAAATCGGTGAAAGCCATGCCCACACTGAATACGCCACCTGCACCATCGGGGCTTTGCAGGGCCGCACCATTCAGCTCGAAATCCACCGAACCGCCGTCCACCTCACCTAACTCAGTCCAGTCGATGCCGCTCTGGAACTGTTCATTCAGCACCACCTCGAGAATTTTTGCTTCCAGAATGACCTGCCGGTGCATAGCGTTCTCTGACAGCTTCAGGAACCGGTCCACATTGGCCAGCTCGCTGCGCAGCGCAGACACCACAATGACCCCGGATTGTTCCATCACAATTACCCGGCGGCCCTCACCCTGACCAATAATCGAGGTCACCGCTGCTTGCAGGTTAAGCCAGAATTCTGCTTCATTCTCGGTGGTGACCCGTGAACCGACAACTTCGGCGCTGTTGATACTACCGCCGCCATTGTTAGCACTGTTCTGACTACCGTTACTGCCGCTGCCACTACCACCACCATTTCCGGCATCCTTGATGCTGCCGGTACTGACCTGCATGTCAGAAACGCCTTTACGCTGAAGATTGACGTAATCCAGTGTAAAAATCCGGGTTTCCAGCTGGTTGGGAATCACTCTGATCAAGGTGCCATTAGTTTCCATATGCAGATTGAGCATGTCCCGCACAATCGCCAGCACTTCGTCCAGGGAAACCTGCTTCAGCTCCAGCGACAGTTCGCCCTGTATGCTCGGGTGGACAATCATGTTGTAGTCAGTTCCCTGCACTAACCCCATCAGAAAGGGGCGGACCGGAACCTGATCAGCGAGCACATCAAAACGCGCCACCGTGCGATGACTATCATCGACGGCGGCATTGGTTGTCGTTGTCTCTTTATTTTTCTGCGAGCTATCCGCAGCCGTGTTTCCGGCCGCCAGCTGGTCAGCATCTGCCGAAGTCAGCATGGCATCCATGGTTTCCTGAAACAGATCCGGCTGCTGGCTCTGACAAGCGCTGAGAAGTGCCAGAAAACCCAGCAGCAGCAGTTGCCTGCCCCACTGACGATTCAACTTAGTATTCATAAAATAACCTCGACTTCATCCATGCTTGTCGGCAGGCTGATTTCTGTTCGTTCACCATCTTTCAGCAAAACCACGCTGTGGGTCCCAATGGCGGTGAGCTGATAGTCACCCACCCAGTCGTTGCAGCGATACCGGCTGCCATTCAGGATGGCAATGCTGCCACCGGGGCCGGTGATGACTGACGATAATTGCGGCACACCTGACCGGGTCGCTGCTAACACCGTAGTCTCTGCACTGCCAGCCCGCACCGGAGGGCGGGTCGGATCTTCCAGCCCCTCAGCAACGCCTGCCTGCGCCACCATTAGTCCTCCCGTCAGAATCAGCCACTTCACACCGCCACCTCATTGCGCCGCCAGCCCAAGCCAGGCTGCATCAGTTCCAAGGGTGGACAGCTCCAGTCGTAAAACACCTTCCGGATAATCCTGACTTTCGTAATTCATCCCTTCCCAGAGAAAGGCATAGGCCCCCTGCTCCAGACTTTCAATGTAGTCCAGCGCATCCAGATAACTTCCCCTCAGGGTAATCGCCAGTCCATGCCGGTACAGCGACACGGTCGTGGGTTGCTGTGTATTGCCGCTGACCAGCAACTTCTGCGGCGCCATGTTCTCCAGCGAGACCAGTCGCAACGCCTTGTCTGACAGCATCTGCTGCAAAACAGCTGTCATCTGTTCAGGCTGGACGAAACCTGCCAGATGGTTTTCCAGTTCATTATTCATGGCTTCAATTGCGCTGGCCGTTGCAGCCAGTTCTGCCCTGACTGCGGCCAGCTCTGCCTTCTCTGGCACCGGGTTAGCCAGTTGCGTGGTCAGTGCTTCATTCAGCCGCTGCTGCACCTGTAACCGCTGGGAAGCCTGGCCCCGGGCAGCCAGGGCCTCATCCAGTAACAGGGTCTGAAACCCTGCCACCAGTATGGCGATCAGGGTAACGACAATAAGCGCCTGCTCACGCAGGGACAAATCCTCAAAGCGTTGAAGCAGCGCAGCCGCATTCATGAGCCCTGCTCCCTCACAGTGGTTGGCACGGCATCTGCCGGCACACTGTTGACCCGGAAATGGACGGCATCATCCTGTTCATCCAGCGTAATGTGGTTGAACAACATGGTACGAAAGGCAGTCTCCTGTCCCAGTCGCTGCAGATAGGCCGGCAGTCTGGCAGGGTTGTCAGTCATGCCCGCCATAGCGAATACCTGACCCTGGTCACTCAGAGTAACCTGGGTCAGGGTCAGGCCGGGGCGATACTGTCTGGCAAGACCGGTCATGAACGCCGAGAAGCGGCTCGCAGATGCAGGAGCTGCGTGATCCAGCGCAGCCAGCAATGCCTGCTTCCCGGTCTGCTCCGCTGTCAGTTCAGCCAGCTGCGCCTGAGCCGCTGAAAGCTCATCTCTCACGGCACCAGAGCGCTCTGTCGCCTGCTGCTGCAACACCTGATTCCGCTGCGCCAGTGCCGTCTGACTGTCGTTATCACGACTGGTCTGATACTGCAGCCAACCCCAGAACAACACACAACTCAACACTGTCGTTGTCAGCAAACCGGCGCTGATCAGACTGGCGTTGTAGCCATACTCGCGTATACCCAGTTTGCTGTAGAGGTTGACCTGTTGATGAGACATCAGTGAACGATCTCCTCTGCCGCGGCACCAATGGCACCAAAGCAAACGGACTGCAGGTCCGCGGGCAAACCCTCACCGGTATCAAACAATTCGTTCAGATCCAGCACACTGACGCGGACATTGAGATTGTCCTGCAGAAAATGAGTAATTCTCTCGCTGACGATCTGAGTGGGGGCCATCAGAAAGTTCCGGACCCGGCCCTTGCGCAACTGGCTGTCGTAGTAATCCAGCGAACGCTGAATATCCAGCAGCAGTTCGTCCATCACCCGGTACTGGGTTTCAAGGTCTGCGCCTTCCAGCATTGCCATCCCCTGATCCAGATAACGGGCCAGATAGATGTCGCCGTGATCACTGAGGACAATCGAACCCGCCGACTTACGCAGTCGCAGCAAGGCGGTTGAACCCGCTTCCTTCTCTGCCATATCCACAATGTTGGTGTTCGCCAGTTCGGCAATCTGTATTTTTTCCAGCTTCAGCCTCGCCGCTTTCACCACGGCAGTCACTGACTCCAGCATGTCGCGTCTCGCCGCCACCGCGTAGACCATTCGCTGGGAATTACTGAATGCGTCCTCCGGCACCGGAAATGCATCCACCACATAGTCGTCCAGCGAGCTATCCAGCTGGTCTTTCAGCGTCCACTTCACAGCATCGCCGACCTCGTGGTCTTCAACATCCGGACGCTGGACCAGATGCAGGTTGTAGTAACTCGGGTGCAGAACCACAGAACAGGGCAGCCGTTCAAGAACATGGGCACGAACCAGAACTCTCAGTGCCTGGCCACTTGCCTGAATGCTGATACCCTCCAGGTAATCCGCCCGGCATTGCAGCCGTGCTGAATCTGCGCCCGGGCGCAGGCTGGCGACCGCCAGACCGTAAGGGTCAAGCTCAATGCCTACCTTTCCCTGCCTGTTGTTCCTTGCAAAGAATTTCAATGTCTTCCGCTACTCCCGATTACAGGACTGCTTCCGTCCGGCCCAATTTGCGCTGTGGCAGCGGCAGGACAAGCCGGCCACCGAAAGGTGCCTGAACGAAACTTTTCTCCAACAAGTGTAGACTATGCGCGGAAATGTGAAGGGCGGAAGCCACACCGCCAGAGGAGCCGCCCCCGTTGATCAGCATCGTTCTCTATGAACCGGAAATCCCCCCCAATACCGGCAACATTATCCGGCTGTGCGCCAACACCGGGGCTGATCTGCATCTGATTGAGCCGCTGGGGTTTACGCTGGATGACAAACGCATGCGCCGGGCGGGCCTCGACTATCACGAATGGGCCAGTCTCAGGCTCCATCGAAGCTTTACCGGATTCTGTGCAGAGACGGGATTTACCGGAGGCATGGTCAACAGTCAGGGGCAGCGGCTGTGGGCCATCTCAACCCGGGGCAGCCAGCGCTATACGGATGTCAGTTTTAAAGACGGGGATTTTCTGCTGTTCGGGCCGGAAACCCGGGGCCTGCCAAAGGATCTGCTGGCCAACATGTCGGATCAGGTACTGCGGATACCGATGCGGGAAGACTCAAGGAGCATGAATCTGTCGAACGCCGCATCGGTCGTCCTTTATGAGGCCTGGCGGCAGCTCGGTTTCCCGGCCAGCCGCTGATCAGATCAGTTGACGATGGGATTGCCCTGCTGCTGCTGGGCCATTTGCTGCTGGCGGCTTTGCTCGTAGATGGCTTCAAAGTTTACCGGCGCCAGCATAAGCGGAGGAAAGCTACCCTTCAGCGCCAGCGAGTCAATGGCTTCGCGGGCATAGGGAAACAGCACGTTGGGGCAGAAGGCGCCCAGGGTGCGGTTTAGCTGATCTGCATCGAAACCCCGTGCCAGGAAGATGCCTGCCTGGTGGACTTCACACAGATAAACCACTTCGTCCGCTTCGTTGCGAACCGTGACGGTCAGACGCAGAACCACTTCATAATTGTCATCGTTCAGGGCCTGGTGTCGCGTGTTGAGTTCCAGATTGACCCTGGGCTTCCACTGGCCGCCAAAGGCGTCCGGCGAACGGGGAGACTCAAAAGACAGATCCTTGATGTAGATTCGCTGCAGTGCAAATTGCGTTTCACTGGGGGCGGCAGCCTGTTCACTCATGATTAACTCCGTTATTAACTGTCAGGCAGACCCTGCAGTCTGTTGTAATTTTCAGTTGTCCCGTTCAGGCCAGAGCCTGATCCAGCAAGCCCCGACGTTCAAGGCTCATCAGTTCGTCACAACCTCCCACATGCTGATCACCGATCCAGATCTGCGGCACAGTGTGGCGGCCGGATTTTTCCATCATCTCGCGGCGCAGCTCAGGCTGACTGTCTACCGCTATATCCCGGTAAGGTACGCCTTTGGAGTCCAGCAGGGCCTTAGCCCGGATGCAGAACGGACAAAAGCGGGTGGTATACATGACAACGTCTTTCATCGTTGATCTCTCAATATCAGACTTGCGGAGCTGTATTACGCCGGCCTGGCATCCTTACTTCTTCACCACCGGCAGATTCGCTGCTGACCACTCTCCCATACCACCGGCCAGCCGGTGTACATTCTCGAACCCCTGGGCCCGCAGCTTCCTGCCGACCGCACCGGCATGGGTACCCATGCGGCAGACAATAATAATGGGCTGATCTTTGTATTTCTCGAGTTCCGCCATCCGGTCATCGATCTTCAGGTAGGGAATATTGATCGCATCGACAATATGACCCGCCTTGTACTCCTTGGCTTCCCGGATATCCAGTACCACCGCGTTGTCACGGTTCACCATGGCGACCAGATTGCTGGTACCGACAGCGGCTCCGCCCTGCTTGCCTTCATTGATCACAAAAGCAATCAGCAGGATGATGAAGATGCTCACCAGCACATAATGGTTGACGATAAATTCAAACAAACGATCCATACCGACCCTGCGTTTATTCCTGGCGCCATTTCCTGCGACTGAGTATCTGACCGGCAGGTATCTGACCGGCAAAAGTCCGGTGGCAACCGGGGTGACCTTGCACGAAAAATAAGTCGCGCAGTATACACCAAAGGACGTAAAATTCACTTTCCTCCACAGATTCCTGAGATTCATGACGAAAAAAGTACCGCACGTACTGATTATTCTCGACGGCTGGGGTTACCGAGAAGCCGCAGCCGACAATGCCATCAGCCTGGCCACAACTCCCACCTGGGACCGGCTGTGGGCTGAACGGCCTCACACCCTGATTTCCGGCTCTGGTCTCGACGTAGGTCTGCCAGACGGTCAGATGGGCAATTCCGAAGTGGGTCATATGACCCTGGGTGCCGGCCGCGTCATCGATCAGGATCTCACCAAAATCACCAAAGCCGTGTCCGATGGCAGCTTCTTTACCAATCCGGTCATCCGGCCGGTCATGGATAGCGTCGCCGCCAGCGACAAAGCCGTTCATATCATGGGGTTGCTGTCTCCCGGCGGCGTCCACAGCCATGAAGATCATCTGAAAGCAGCAGTCAGTCTTGCCTTTCAGTCCGGCGTCAGGCGGGTCTGGGTTCATGGTTTCCTCGATGGTCGCGACGTTACACCGCGAAGTGCTGAGTCGTCCCTGCGGGATATGCAGGCCCATATTGAACGCGAAGCTGCAGCGCATGGCGCTCGCGGTGGTATCGCCTCGGTGGTCGGTCGCTATTACGCCATGGACCGTGACAATCGCTGGGAGCGGGTTGCACCGGCTTATGCACTGCTGACAGAGGGCAAGGGCGAGTTTACCGCCCCGGACCCCGTCAGCGCGCTGATGGCGTCCTACGAGCGGGATCAGGCAGACGAATTTGTCAAACCCACTGCCATTGAAATCGATGGTGACACAGTCTCTATGGCAGATGGTGATGCGGTCCTGTTTATGAACTTCCGTGCCGACCGGGCCCGGGAAATGACCCGCGCCTTCGTTGATGCTGACTTCAGCGGTTTTGACCGCGCTGTCAGGCCAGATCTTGCCGGGTTTATCTGCCTCACTGAGTATGCTGCGGACATTGACACCCCATGCGCCTATGGCCCTGATGACCTGAGCAACAGCATGGGGGAATTCATGGAGAAGCAGGGTAAGACACAGCTGCGTATCGCCGAAACCGAGAAATACGCCCACGTCACCTTCTTCTATTCCGGCGGCCGGGAAAACGAATACCAGGGCGAGACCCGCATTCTGGTGCCGTCTCCCGATGTCGCCACCTATGATCTGCAACCGGAGATGAGCGCCCCTGAAGTCACTGAAAAGCTGGTTGCCGCCATCACCAGCGGTGAGTACGACCTGATTGTGTGCAATTTTGCCAATGGCGACATGGTCGGCCACACCGGCGTTCTGCCAGCCGCGATCAGAGCCGTGGAATGTGTTGATCACTGCCTGCAGCAGGTCACGGAGGCCGTTGAACAGGCCGGCGGTCATTGCCTGATCACAGCCGACCATGGCAACGTAGAACAGATGAGCGATCCCGTAACCGGCCAGCCCCATACCGCGCATACCTCCGATCTGGTACCGCTGATCTATGTGGGTGACCGGGCAGTGGAACTCCTGCCCAAAGGTGGTAAGTTATCAGATGTTTCGCCAACCCTTCTGGATCTGATGGGCGTTGACCAACCTGAAGAAATGACAGGTCAGTCATTACTGACGGCGGTGGCTACCCGGATGGCAGGTCAGCAGGGCTGAGTATCGGCGTTCAGGCCGTTGCTGGCGGCAACCACCACGGCAGCGCAACCGGATTCGTGACCCAAAACCAACAGCAGTAGCATAACCAACAGCAAAACCAATAAAGGACAAGACTCTTGGCCGTGACCCTTAAAAGCAGCAGAGACCGCCCCTGGCAACGCCTGTTCCGCTGCTGGCTGGCATCGCTGGCGCTCCTGGCAGCTCTGGGCAGCCCCCTGCTGATGGCGGCAACCACTGACGCTACCAGCAATCCCGCTGAAGTTGAGGCTCAGCTGAAGAAACTGGAAGCCGAAATCAGCAAATTCAAGGAAATGCTGAAAGCCACGCAGGGCGAGAAATCCAGTCTCGAAGACAATTTGCGGATGAATGAGCAGGAGATCAACGAACTGCTCAAAAAGATCGAGAGCATCCAGTCAGAGATGCAGCAAGGCGAAAAGAAAATCTCCCGGCTTCAGGGAGAAAAAAAAAATCTGATCCGTGCTAAACAGGAACAGCAACAACTCATCGCCAGACAAATCAGGGCTGCCCGTGAAATCGGCACCCAACCCATGCTGAAAGTTCTGCTCAATCAGGAAGACCCGGTGCAGGTCGACCGCATGGTGACCTACTATGATTACTTTAACCGGGCCCGCGCCCGGCAGATAGAAGACTACCAGGACACCATTGTGCAACTGGATAACGTCAGCGCCAGCCTGGCCCGGGAACAACTGGCCCTGGCTGCCAACAAACAGCAGCTCGATCAGCAGCGTAGCAGCCTGCTGGCCACCCGCGAAGCGAGGCAACAGGTACTGAAGGATCTGAACCGGCAAATTGCTTCCCAGGGTAACGAGATTGGGCGCCTGACTGAAAACCGTGCGCAACTGGAAGCCTTACTGACCCGTATAACCGAAAGCGTGCTGCAATTGCCCACCCCCGATGAGGCGGTGTCATTTGTCAGCCGCAAGGGCATTATGGAACTGCCGGTCGCCGGGCAGGTTACCCACCGGTTCGGCGCCAGGCGCAGCGGTGGCAAAGTTTCCTGGGATGGCGTGTTTATTACCGCACCCGCCGGTGAGCCTGTGCATGCCGTGCATTATGGGCGGGTCGTTTTTTCTGACTGGCTGCGGGGTTTTGGCCTGTTGCTGATAATCAGCCATGGTGATGGCTTTATGTCGTTATACGGCCACAATCAGGTGCTGTACCGGGAAACCGGCGACTGGGTCTCAGCCGGTGATGTCATTTCCAGTGTGGGTGATACCGGTGGGCAGCAGGAAGCCGGTCTGTATTTTGAAATACGCAATGCGGGTAAACCCACCAACCCGCAGCAATGGTGTAAAGCAAGAACGCAAAGAGGTAAAAGCGCATGACGCAATCCGCATTCAGGAAAACTTTCAACGCGATGGCCATGGCCACAGGCCTGACCATGGCGCTGACACTGCCGGCCACGGTTCAGGCAACCGACGCGCCACAACCGGAAGGGGTCGATGAAAGTCTGCCGCCACGCTTGCCTCTGAACGAACTGCGCCTGTTTGCTGAAGCTTTCAACCGCGTCAGTAGTGCCTATGTGGAAGAGATCGACGACCGCACCCTGCTGGAAAGTGCGATTCGCGGTATGTTGTCGCAGCTGGACCCTCATTCAGCCTATCTCGACCGGGAAACCTTTTCTGATCTGCAGGAAAACACCACCGGCAACTATGGCGGTGTCGGTCTTGAAGTGGGAATGGAAGACGGCTTCGTCAAAGTCATTGCCCCCATGGACGACACTCCCGCAGCTAAAGCAGGTCTGCAGGCCGGTGACCTGATCATTCAGCTGGACGATGTACCGGTCAAGGGTATGTCGCTGAACGAAGCGATCGAAGCCATGCGTGGTGAACCCGGCAGCGAAATTCGCGTAACCCTGATAAGGGAAGGCGAGCCCCAGCCATTGGAGAAAGTACTGGTCAGGGAAATTATCGAAGTTGCCAGTGTACGCCAGCGCTTGCTGGACGATGGCTACGGCTATATCCGTATTGCCCAGTTCCAGAGCAAAACCGGTGCTGAAGTGAAGAAGGCTGTCGAAAAGCTCACGGAAGAAGGCAAGCTCTCTGGCCTGGTGCTGGACCTGCGTAACAACCCTGGCGGCGTTCTGCAGGCTGCCGTCGAAGTCTCTGATGTATTTATTGATGGTGGGCTGATTGTCTATACCTCTGGCCGGCTGTCGAACTCCGATCTTGAATATAACGCGACCTTGCCGGACCTGACCGACGGCGTACCCGTAGTCGTGCTGGTCAATGAAGGCACAGCCTCTGCCAGCGAGATTGTCGCCGGCGCCCTGCAGGACCATAAGCGCGCCGTGATTATGGGCGTTAACACCTTTGGTAAGGGTTCAGTACAAACGGTGCTGCCACTGAACAATGAGAAAGCCATCAAACTAACGACAGCACTCTACTTCACACCCAATGGCCGCTCCATTCAGGCGGAAGGCATAGTGCCGGACATCTGGGTTGATCGCTCGAAAATCACCCGCGAAAAGCAGAACCCCTTTCGCATCAAGGAACGAAACCTGCCAGGCCACCTGCGCAATGGCAATGGCCGTGAAGAAACCGATGCCAGCTCTGAAGACGATGACAGTGTCGATCTGGCAACCCGGGATTTCCAGCTTTATGAAGCACTGACACTGCTCAAGGGTATGAATATCCTCGCCAGACCGGACAAGGGTTAGGGACATGAAGGCGCGGCCAACGGGTCACAGCAGATGATACGCACAGCAACGAAAGCAGCTCTGATACTGATGCTGTTATGGCTGACTGGTCTGCCTGATCCTGCTGCAGTGAGCGCTGCCGAACACCCGTCTGCAGTCTCACAGGCCGCAGCGAAGCAACCCTTGTATATCGCCATTATTATCGATGATGTCGGCAATAATCTGGCCCGCGGTCAGCGCGCGGTCAATCTGCCGGCACAGGTCACCTACGCTGTTTTGCCTTATACCCGCTTTGGCGCCGAACTCGCAGAACTTGCCCATGCCAGAGGTCGGGAAGTGATGCTGCATTTGCCGATGGAAAATACCCGCGATATGTCTATCGGTCCCGGCGGACTGACGGAGTCACTGTCGAAGTCTGACTTCCGCCAGGCGCTGCAACAGGCGCTGAATGCGATCCCCCATATCAAAGGGGTTAACAATCATATGGGCAGCTATCTCACTCAGCAAACCCGGCAGATGGGCTGGGTCATGGAAGTACTGAAAGATCAGGGCTACTACTTTATTGATTCGCGAACGACCCCCAGAACCGTGGCCCATCAGATGGCGGCCATTGAAGGGCTGGAAGCCAGCAGCAGAGATGTGTTTCTGGACAACGAGCAGGACTTTTACCATATCGACCAGGCTTTTAACGAGTTGCTCGATAAGGCCCGCAAGGACGGCACGGCTATCGCTATCGGGCATCCTTACAGGGAAACACTTGAGTATCTGGAGCTGGTGCTGCCATTACTGGCACATCAGAATATCCGGGTCGTGCCGGTGTCGGTGCTGCTGGAGCAGGAGTGGGTCAAACGCATTCAGTTCGCTCAACAGGACAGTGCAGGAATTCATCCGGCACAGAAAAAGCAAATTCCTGCCGAACCTTCCGCCACAGGTAAGGCTTCAGCGTCGGCAAAGGCCAGAGCTACTGGTGTCAGCCCCCTCTTGCCTGCTTCGTCAGCGCAATAGCCTCACGAAGATCAAGGGTACCTTCATAGATCGCCCGGCCGGTAATCACCCCGGTAATTCCACCATCAATACGTTCTTCAGTTTCCAGCAAGGCTTCAATATCGCGAATATCCGTAACCCCGCCGCTGGCAATCACCGGGACTGAAACGCTTTCTGCCAGATCCCTGGTAGCCCTGAGATTAATGCCCCCCATCATGCCGTCCTTACCGATATCGGTATAGACAATGGCTTCGATGCCATCGCTTTCAAACAACATGGCCAGGCTTTTCACAGAAATATCAGTAACAGTTTTCCAGCCGTTAGTAGCGACCATTCCATGCAGCCCATCCAGCCCGACGATGATATGGCCGGGGAACTCGCGGCACATCCGGCCGACGAATTCAGGCTCTTCCACCGCACGGGTGCCGATAATCACATAATCAACACCTGCCTTCAGGTAAGCCTCGATAACTTCCGGGCTGCGTATACCTCCACCCAGCTGAATCGTCAGCTCCGGATGATTGTGGGCAATGGTGGCAATCGCAGCCTGATTCACTGGCCGGCCTTCAAACGCACCATCCAGGTCCACCAGGTGCAGGCGCTCCGTACCCTGGGCAACCCAGTGCGCGGCCATTCCCACCGGATCATCGGAATAGGTGGTGGATTCTTCAAGCCGGCCCTGCTTCAGGTTTACGACCTTGCCATCCTTAAAATCAATTGCCGGAATGATTTGCACTACAGCGTTCCCTTGGTCGAGGGCATCTGGCCAGCCATCCGCGGGTCTGGCGTTACCGCCATCCGCAAAGCGCGGCCAAATGCCTTAAATACAGTTTCAATCTGGTGATGCGAGTTCGCCCCACGCAGGTTATCAATGTGCAGGGTAACGTGCGCATGGTTCACGAAACCCTGAAAGAATTCCTGAAACAGATCCACATCGAAATCCCCCACCGTGGCACGGGTAAAGTCCACATGGAAAAACAGACCCGGCCGGCCTGAAAGATCAATGACCACCCGCGACAGGGACTCATCCAGCGGCACATAGGCATGACCGTACCGACAGATACCTTTCTTGTCACCCACCGCGCGGCTGAAAGCCTGCCCCAGGGTAATGCCGATATCTTCCACCGTGTGGTGCGCATCAATCTCCAGGTCACCGTTCGCTTCAACGGTGAGGTCAATGAGACCATGACGGGCGATCTGATCCATCATATGGTCGAGAAAAGGCAACCCGGTATTAAAGCTGGCGGCGCCGCTGCCATCGAGATCGACCATGACCCTGATCTGAGTTTCCAGGGTATCCCGGGACACGGTGGCGGTCCGTGAGGTATTTACTGCTTGTTGCATTTCAGACATGACGTTGCTCTGGATTGATATCCGGCGGGGTAATTTCGCCGCTGATCTCTTGAAAGGCCCGCATTATACGGGATTTAGAGCACAGCGCCATTCGGAAGGTAGCGATTGTCAGTATTGGCCTTCACCCATCGGCGCAGATCAGCTGAAAATTCATTTCTGGCTTTCAGCACTTTGACTAAGGGTATCACCGGTGAGGTTTTGCCGGCATCCCAGCCCGGCAGCTGCATCTCGGCCAGCGTGAAGAAGCGGATCAGCCGGATCAGATCATCACTGCCCAACCCTTCTGCCACATGCCAGGCTTCAGCAGGCAGTTTCATAAGCCCGCGTAATTCATCGGTATCCTGCGCTGAAACCTGCAGCAAACCTGCCTCAGCATCTGCGGCTTGTGAAATCACCACGAGTCTCGCCAGCAGAGCATCATCCGGTGTCGGCCCGGATGCAGAGGGAGCTGGCTCCCAGACGCCTGTTACCATGGTCATTGTCTCCTGTCAGCGGTCCAGCAGTGCCCGGGCACTGGCAATAATGTCTGAATTGGCACCCAACTCGCCTCTGGCCAGCATTTCGATAAAACGTGCCTGGCGATTCAAAACCAGATGTACGCTGACCCGCGCATTGACGATCTCATCACTCGGCGGCTTGCTGATGTAATCCACCGCGCCTGCCTTGAAGCCACTGGCCTCATGGTGTTTGTCATCCATAGAAGTCACGAAGATGACCGGAATTTGCGCGGTTGCCGGGTTGGCTTTGAGCTTCTGGCACACTTCAATACCGCTCATCCCAGGCATCACCATATCCAGCAGAATCAGGTCCGGCTGGCGTTCTTCTGCGATCTGCAGTGCCCGCTCACCATCAGTCGCTACGTGCACGACATAATTGTCTGCCAGAATCCGCCCCATCACCCTGACCACAGTCGTCTGGTCATCAACCACCAGAATGACCGGTTTGTTGTTCGCGCTCACGATGAATAATCCCTGTCAAATCAGCCAGTGCCTAGAATACAGCAGCCACCTCTGATATCAATCCAGATCTCGATAGG
>JAGRIO010000557.1 GCA_020443225.1 Pseudomonadales bacterium | reverse complement strand
CCAGAACCTTCTGCATTTCAATCAGTGAGCTGGTTCTATATCTTGAAGTCCAGAATTTTCCATGTAACTCGGTTTCCGGTTCCCATTCGTGCCAGGCGCCAATAATCCAGTGGATCCAGCGTACTGAGAGGGGCCAGGTCAACAGAAAACCGAACGGATTGCGGATCCGGAAATTAGGGGACAGAAACAACATTGCCCGCAGTCGCTCGCAGACTTTATCCTGACTGGCGAGCCAGACGGACAGCGGCGCACCGGTAGACGTTGCAACGATGACTACTTCATCTCCGAGCTGGGCTGCAATCTGCCAGGCGTTCCATACGTCCTGCAGCCAGTCCTCAGCCCGACCCAGTTCATCGGTGGGTCGTACACCGTGTCCTGACAGCCGCACAAAAACAATGTTGCTGGCGTAACGTGTGGCCAGTGTCTCAATAACCGGACTGGTTTCGCGGCGGGTAGCAGAAAAGCCATGCAGGTAGATAAAGCAGTAACGGGTCTTCTGTTGCTTTTCACTGGCCCACTCTATACCGGCTTCAGCACCATCGACTACGCCGGCCACGGCTGCTTCGTGAGTCTGCAACCAGTTTTCCAGTTCCTCGCAAGACAGGCCGGCAGGCACCTGATCAGTGACGTAATTGTCGCGCAGGCGCGGCCTGCAGGCGCTCAGGACAATGGCTGCGATGACAAACAGACCGGCGAGGATGAGAGGTAACAGAGACATAACCAGATGGTAAGGGCAAAGCCTGTCGCAAACAATCGGCGAACCACCGGAATCACTGGTTTAATGCTGTCACCAGTTCCCGGATGGTGAATGGCTTGGCAAGGAATACCGCGTTGCCTGAAGCTTCCAGCAGTTTGCTCAGTTCCTCCCTGTGATGACCGCTCATAATAATCAGTTTGATATCAGGTTGCCGGGCTCGCAGGTCCGTGATGAACTGTTCTGTGGTGGTGCCGCCCAGAGAATAGTCGATAAGGATTCTGTCGAAGCGGTCAGGGTTGAGAGACAAAAGACTGCTGGCCTGGCGGCGATTCCCGGCAATTTCACACACAACCGGCCATCCGGACAACATGTTGCTAATCAGATGGGTCATTTCAGGCTCGTCATCCAGCACCAGTAGCCGGCGAATACCGGCATGCGGCGCGGGTACCGGAGCCCGGACTGGCTCGCTGATATAGTCGTCGCCAAACCTGTCGTCTTCCTGATCCGGCCCGGCCAGCGGCTCCGCGGTTTCAGTCATGGGCAACCGCACTTCAAAGCAGGTACCATCTCCGGGTGCTGAATCTACCCGGATGTGTCCACCATGAGCCTGCACTATCCCGAACACTGTAGACAAGCCGAGGCCACGACCGGTAAAGCGGGTGGTGAAGAATGGCTCAAAGATGTGTTCCAGTGTATCTTCCGGCATGCCCTCACCTGAATCACGGATCATCAGTACTGCCATTGCAGGTTGCGGCTGATCGCCTTCAAGGGCAGATTCGGTTGTCAGCGCGATAAGGATCTCACCTTCGCCGCGGCAGGCATCATTGGCATTGCTCACCAGATTCAGAATGATTTGCCGG
>JAGRIO010000556.1 GCA_020443225.1 Pseudomonadales bacterium | reverse complement strand
CTGCTTGTTACCAGCGGGGAATTGCCGTCAGAGTTCTTAGAAGATTTGGGATGACCGGCCCCAGGTTTCCTGGACACCACCAATAAGTGCATCATGCACGACAGAGGTGATTTATGGGAACACGAAAACCTTTTGCGGATGTCTTCAAGGAGCAAGCCGTCAGGCGGGTACTTGAGTCAGGTCACAGTATTCCACAGATAGCGAAGGACCTGGATATTGATGCAGGCAACCTCAGGCGATGCAATCGGTGTCTCTCGCAGCGGATTTTATGATTGGTTAGATCGCAGGCCGAGCGAACGTTCAAGACTCGATCACACGACAGGGAAACCTACCGAACCAGAAGCGCTGCGAGCAGCGGGACCGAAGGAGCGGCTTCTATCTGATCCCATGCCCAACAACACTATTGTTCCAAACCTGGAAACTCTGCGCTGTTCTACCATCCTGTGATTCAGCTAAATGCGCCGTGAAAGTTAATCTGAATTAAAACGCTGAGACCTCAGAATGGCTCGTATCAATCTTCGGACTAACGAACGACCATTGACCAATAACCGGGAAAGGCTGGACAATCCCGCATCCACCCTATTAGCCGGGTTCGAAAACCAGAATAAGAAGAGTTGAATATGACAACAGATATTAAAGAGAAGGCGAAATCGATACTGACTGGTTCTGAAGGATTCAGTCAGGTATCAGACGGGATATATATATTGCCAGCGCAAGGAAATGCGTTGGCAGTGATTGGCGATGATGGCGTTTTACTGTTGGATAGCGGCCCGGGTGGATCAGTGACCAATAAAATGATTGCATCTCTTCGAACGGTGACTGATCTGCCGGTGAGATATATCTGTTATTCCCACGGCCATCTTGGCTATAACGATGGCGTCGCGGAGTGGCTTGAACATAATGAGAGCCGTGGCGAAGCGCGGCCCGTGCTTGTCGCTCACTCGAATTGCGTCCGTCGCTACCGACGCTACAGGGAAACTCTTGGATTGCAGCGAACTCTTGGGAGAATGCAGTTTCCGGGCATGAATATCCGCTTTGCCCTGGCAGAGCCGGATCTGGTGTTTGAACAGCGCATCACGGTGCCTCTGCAAGGGCGGCAGGTAGAGTTGATATGGGTTCCCTCTGAGACTGACGACACCATTGCGCTTTGGATGCCTGAAGAAAAACTACTTTATGCCGGGGCTGCCTTTCCGGGAACAACCATTGCCAATATTGGTACGCCCCTGCGAACTCAGCGTTTCACAATTCGGTGGGCGGAGTCCTGTGAACTGATGGCGTCGCTGAATGCGGAAACATTCGTTCAGGAATTCGGGCCAGTGATTACGGACCCGGCAGAGATCACAGAACGCCTGACGGTCACGGCATCTACACTGCGCTGGTTCAGAAATGAAGTGGTCAGGCGGATGAACCTCGGCATGAATGAACATGAAATTCTGGCCGATATGACCTACCCGGAGACCATCGATAAGCTGGAATATATGAAAGCCCGATATGGGGCACCTGAATATATCGTCCGCGATCTTTATCGGGAGGAAAACGGCTGGTGGGACCGGAATCCAACCTCACTCC
>JAGRIO010000555.1 GCA_020443225.1 Pseudomonadales bacterium | reverse complement strand
TGCGCTACCAGACTGCGCTACGCCCCGAAATATGAAGAGCGAAGTCTAACTTCAACTCATTTATAAATCGACAAAATTATCATTGATTTTGAGCCAATTCGATAAGTGTAAATGCCTTTACCGACGAGAAACAAACCGCTTCCAGATTTCAACTTTCTCTTTCCGCTGCGGGTATGTCTCAGCGACAAAACTGCACTGCTCTGCGACCACTTCGGCAAATCCGTTCGTGAAGAAATCCGGCCACACCAGCAGCGGATTTCGTTTCCTGTTGGTATTCGGGCCTACGTAGAGATCCAGTAGTGCCTGATTGAGCGGATACGAATCCCTATAATATCTATATTCCTGAGACATATTTGGTGCAAAACAATACCAGCCCTCACCCAATGACCCAGAGAGCATGTAAGGGCCATAGCCGTTGAGTTCATTACTTCCGGTCGTGCCGTATCCATATCTGTAGATGCCATTAGATCCGTCCAGATAATTTCGAAGCAGGACCCCATTCTCAGTCACGTAGAAAACAGAATTCTTTAACTGATGACTCAGACGCTGCTGGAGCACCTCGATGGCATCAAACTGAGCGACTGTTACTGCTCCGAATCGAAAGCTCTCCAGCCACAATGGCCATCTATGCGAATGACCCGAATCCTCAGCTACATCAGCCTTTTTAGAAGGTCCCAGATCCTTACCTAGAGTCAGATGACCAGCGAACTGATAATCCGGATGATCTCTCCAGTAACCCACCTGAAAAAGCATCCCATTACTCTTCGTGGATGTGACACGCTTTTCAAGTATTCGGTACGTGTAGTGAAAAACCTCCACCGCCAGCTTACGGTCAGACTCAGCAATGTCAGGCCGGTTATTGTAAACGAAGCCAAGATCATTACCGATGGCAAGGACAAAAAGCTCATAGTCAGTCACAGCGCGGTAGTAGCTCCGCTCCCGCAGCAAATCAATGGAGGAAGGCTCATCAAGAACGTATTCTAACCTGGCTTTGAGTCCAAAGAATGGAAATGAACCCCATTGAAAATCCGGTGCTAACTCCCACCGGTAACGAAGATGGGCTATGCTTCTCTGCAGCAACGACTGATCAGCATCGCTGAAGGGCACCTTAAATTCTGTCTTTAAAGAAAGATATCGGGAGACCAGATACATCCAGTGCACCTGATTGAGCTGTCCACCAGGTAACTCAGCATTTGCGAAGCGGGTAAACATCGTTTCAAACTGACTGATTGCAATTTGATCTTGAGTGATAAATGCATAATGCAGGGGCACCATCAGCACATGGGATGCGTCATAGATATCTCTTGCAGACCAAAGATTCGACTTGAGCAGTGCACCCACTGTTTGCTGCCACTCTGGAGACTGAGAACTACTTACTTTTTGCTCCGCAGCATAAATCGGCCTGGTGTCCAAGCCAACGAGCAATACGGTCCCTAGAAAGAAGTTCCAGAGATATGGGGTTGATGTCAATCTCATAATTCAACCTTCAACAGACTACGCTACTTCCTGTAAAAGAGACTCA
>JAGRIO010000554.1 GCA_020443225.1 Pseudomonadales bacterium | reverse complement strand
ACCGTTTGTTGCAGCACTGACTGAGAAGCAAACGCAGTCTGTTGAACAGTTACCATTAACCTCTTGTTGTTAACTCCGAGTTAAACAACAAGTCATTTCAAACCAAAGGGACCATGAAGTTATGAACCTTCACGAATATCAGGCAAAACAGCTGTTTGCCGAATATGGTCTGCCTGTATCGAAAGGTATCGCTGTAGATACAGCGGACGAAGCGGTAGCGGCAACCAAGGAGATTGGCGGTGAGCGCTGGGTCATTAAGGCTCAGGTGCATGCCGGCGGTCGTGGCAAAGCTGGCGGTGTAAAACTTGTTTCCACTGAGGAAGAAGTCCGTGCTTTCTGCGAGCAACACATTGGCACGAATCTGGTGACCTTCCAGACCGACGAAAAAGGTCAGCCGGTTTCCAAAATCTATGTGGAAAGCTGCACCGATATCGCCCGAGAGCTTTATCTGGGTGCGGTAGTCGATCGCTCCAGTCGTCGTGTTGTCTTCATGGCCTCTACTGAAGGCGGTGTGGAAATTGAAACCGTCGCCGAAGAAACACCGGAAAAAATCCTGACCGCTGAAATCGATCCAATGACCGGTGGTATGGGTTTTCAGGGCCGTGATCTGGCGTTCCAGTTAGGCCTGGAAGGCAAGCAGGTTAACCAGTTTGCAAACCTGTTCACCAAGCTGGCCACGATGTTTCAGGAGAAAGATCTGGCTCTGCTGGAAATCAACCCGCTGGTGGTTACTGAGGCAGGGGACATTCATTGCCTTGACGCCAAGGTATCTATCGACAGCAACGCGTTGTATCGCCAGAAAGATCTGGCTGAAATGCGCGATATGAGTCAGGAAGACGAGCGTGAAAGCCATGCTTCACAGTTCGGCCTGAACTACGTCGCGCTGGAAGGTAACATCGGTTGTATGGTTAACGGTGCCGGTCTCGCCATGGGTACCATGGACCTGGTTAAGCTTCATGGTGGCCAGCCAGCCAACTTCCTCGACGTGGGTGGTGGTGCGACTAAGGAAACCGTCAGTGAAGCATTCAAGATCATTCTGTCTGACGAAAACGTTAAGGCGGTACTGATTAATATCTTTGGTGGCATTGTTCGCTGCGACATCATTGCAGACGGCATCATTGGTGCAGTGAAAGAAGTCGGTGTAAATGTACCGGTAGTTGTCCGGTTTGAAGGCAACAACGCACCCGTCGGTGTAAAGACACTGCAGGACAGTGATGTGGATATTATCGCTGCTACCAGTCTGACGGATGCCGTGCAGCAGGCAGTGAAAGCAGTAGGAGGTGCAGCGTGAGTGTACTGATTGATAAGAATACTAAGGTCATTTGTCAGGGATTCACTGGCGGTCAGGGCACACTGCACTCGGAACAGGCGCTCGCTTATGGTACCAAGCTTGTAGGTGGTATCACGCCCGGTAAAGGTGGTCAGCAGCATCTGGGCCTGCCGGTATTCAACACGGTGAAAGAAGCGGTAAATGCCACGGGCGCGACGGCTTCTGTGATTTACGTGCCGGCCCCCTTTGCCAAAGACGGTATTCTGGAAGCCGCTGATGCGGGTATCGAACTGATTGTCTGTATCAC
>JAGRIO010000553.1 GCA_020443225.1 Pseudomonadales bacterium | reverse complement strand
CTTCGCATCTTGGGATTGTGGAGTCGCTCAGGTAGTGTCAATTATCTTTCGCACTTTTGATTGAAGGCTCTCCCTTCATCTGGTTGGTTACGTTACGCTATATTTTTGTTTCTTGTCTATTTCGTGAACCAAGCTCATATCCAGATATTTTCTTGTTCCCCACTTTGGGCCGGCAATATGTCTCAGCCTGGCAGCACATAGCATCAGTGCTGAATTACCGTCAGGGAATGCCCCAACTACTCGCGTTCTTCGTCTGATCTCGCGAATAATCCTCTCAAGGGGATTATTTGTCCGAATCCTGCGCCAGTGCTCGGCCGGGAACGCATAATAGGTCTGTGTTTCCTCGATACAATCGTTTACCCACTTCGCTGCTACCTTTAATTTCAAATTCACCAGCTTCTGTTCTATCTCCGCGGCTTTTAGTCGGGCAGACTGCAGATCTTCTGATGCGTGAATCGCCTTCAGCATCCGCGCAACTTCCTTAACCTTTTGCAGGGGTACGTGACTGAATACGTTGAGGTAAAAGTGCACTGTACATCGTTGCCAGGCCGCGCCCGGATAAAAGTCACCAATTGATTCCTTTAGCCCCAGGCAGGCATCACTGACAACTAATCTAACACCCGACAACCCTCGCTCCTTCAAATGTCGCAGAAACCCACTCCATCCAGCTTTGTCTTCCTTCGTGCCTTCTACAACACCTAGAATCCGGCGATACCCATCTTCACCAACGCCAGTAGCAACCAGTACTGAGACATTCTTGACTTCTCCGCCCCAACTCCGCTTCAGGACCACACCCTCCAGGTACACATAGGGACAGGCAATCTCAATCGGTTTGTTCCGACAGGCGTCTATCTGTTCATAGATACGCTGGTTAAGCTTTGAAACAGTCCCTGAGCTCACCCGGGTTCCCCAGAGAGCCTCGGTAATATCTTCCACTCTTCTGACGGAAACACCTGCCAGATACATCTCAATCAAAGCTTCTTCTACCGACGCTTCCCGGCGACGATAGCGCTCGATAATTGCTGTCTCGAATGTTTGCTTGCGAAGTTTTGGCATCTTAAGCTCTACCTCACCAGCCTTGGTCTGAAGCTTACGGCTTGAACTAGCCGAGATCACTGATGCACTCAAAAAGAAGCTAACCCAACTGGCGAAGTTCGACATCGTAGTCATCGATGAGGTCGGATACCTGCCAATGAACAAGCGTGGCATGTACAACCTGTTCCAGTTCGTTAACGCCATGTATGAACACCGTTCGCTGATCATCACCACCAACAAGGACTTCACCAGCTGGCATGAGTTCTTCTTCGACGACAACGTCGCGGTACCGATCGTGGACCGAATCATCTACCACTCAAAATATTTATGCTAGGGGGGGAAAGCTATCGACTACGCCAGAAACTGAACAACTAGGGGGTCAAATTTGTTGTCCGTTGACAGGCTGGTACTTGAGTCGGATCACAGCATTCCACAGATAGCGAAGGATCTGGATATTGATGCAGGCAACCTCAGGCGATGGGTGCGAGACTTTCGATCACGCGGCGAAGGTCCTGGCCAGTTGAGCAGAGACGATGCTGCTGAG
>JAGRIO010000552.1 GCA_020443225.1 Pseudomonadales bacterium | reverse complement strand
CCCCCGGGTTATGCACATGGATTTGTGGTGTTATCTGAGTCTGCAGATTTTCAGTATAAATGTACTGAGTATTACTATCCCGAGGACGAGATTTCCGTCCGCTGGAATGATCCGGATATCGCTATTGAATGGCCGGTGAATGACCCGGTGTTGTCTGATAAAGACAGAAATGCGCCCTTGTTAGCCGAGATATCTGCAGAATAAACACGGGCTGTTGCCCTGAGTAAAACAGCGGCGTATCAATGCCGTGTTGATGGAGTTTTGAGATGAAAATTACGGTAGTTGGTACGGGTTATGTGGGGCTGGTCACCGGTACCTGTTTTGCTGAGATGGGCAATCATGTCACCTGTGTGGATATCGATGAAAAGAAAGTCAATGCATTGAGACAGGGTGTTATTCCCATTCATGAGCCAGGGCTGAGCAGCCTGGTGACTGAAAATATCAGCGCACAACGCCTTGATTTTACCACCAGCCTTGCTGACTGCCTGAATGATTCACAACTCGTGTTTATCGCGGTGGGCACACCACCCAAAGAAGATGGTAGTGCAGACCTGCAGCATGTGATTGCTGTTGCCAGTGAAATTGGACGCTTGCTTACCCAACCTGTAGTCGTTGTTGATAAATCGACAGTGCCTGTCGGAACGGGTGAGAAAGTATATGCAACTATCGCCACTGAGCTTGAAAAGCGTGGTGTTGATGTAACTTTTGATGTGGTCAGCAACCCGGAATTTCTTAAGGAAGGCGCTGCCATTGCAGACTTCATGTCACCCGACCGGGTGATCATCGGTACGGATAATCAGGACAGCCGGAATCTGCTGGCCGAGCTATACGGCCCCTTTTCCAGAAATCACGACAAGATTCAGTTTATGAGTATTCGTGACGCTGAAATGACCAAGTACACCGCGAATGCCATGTTAGCGACCAAGATCTCATTCATGAATGAGATTGCCCTCTTGTGTGATGCTTACGGCGTGGATGTTGAGAATGTCCGCAAGGGTATTGGCTCTGACCCGCGTATTGGCTATTCCTTTATATACCCTGGTGCTGGTTATGGCGGTTCCTGTTTCCCTAAAGACGTGAATGCCCTGATTAAGCTGGCACAGGAAGTCGATTTAGAGGTGCCGATTTTCCAGTCTGTTGAAGACCGGAACTACCAGCAGAAGCGATTGATGTTCCAGAAAATAACGAGCCGGTTTGGCAGCGACCTTTCTGGAAAGCGCGTCGCTATCTGGGGTGTTGCGTTCAAGCCAAACACCGATGATGTGCGGGAAGCGCCGTCGCTGGTGCTGATTGATCAATTGCTACAGGCGGGAGCACAGGTATCAGCCTATGACCCGGTCGCAATGGAAACAGGGAAACACGCACTGGGTTCGCAGGCAGAGCAAGTGACTTTTACTGAAGACATGTATGGCTCTGTCGAAGACGCAGATATCCTGGTGGTCATGACAGAATGGAAGATGTTCTGGCAGCCGGATTTTGATCGGCTCGCAAATGTATTGAAGGACAAGATTATATTCGATGGGCGTAATATCTACTCCCCGGGCATGGTCAGCCGTTATGGGCTGGAGTATGTGGGTATTGGCAGGCG
>JAGRIO010000551.1 GCA_020443225.1 Pseudomonadales bacterium | reverse complement strand
TTGTCGGTTATTGATATCAACGTCGGCGTGCTCTGGATTCTCGCAATTACCAGCATCGGCACATATGGTGTTGTGCTGGCGGGGTGGTGAATTATTTCGAGCGGGATAATACTTCACGGCCTAATAAAGTACTGGAAGATATTTCAGTCGAAGCTGACAAAATGATCAGAACCGCCACCCGGCTGGTCGCCGAACTGCAGGTCAACGAGGCACGCATGGCCAGTAGTCTCAACAGAACTAACCAAATGATTATGGCGCAACGTCTGACCTTTCATCTGGCAGAAAAGCTTGGCAAAGCCCGGGTCAATGACCTGATGCATGAAATCACCAAAACCGGGTTTGAGCAGGGGCTGACACTCCGTGAGGCGTTCCTGGCCAGTGAACTGGCAGCAGAACTCAGTGCTGCTGAACTGGATGCTTTGCTTGATCCGCAAACTTACACCGGCCTGGCGCGAGAGCAGACTCTGCAAATTATCAGTGATATTCGTGAAGCCCGGACTCTGGATGCACAGGAAACAACACCATGAAACGACTATTGCCTTTTTCCCTGATGCTTGCGCTCACAGCCTGTGTGGCACCCGCGCCTGCGCCCGAATCCTCCCGGCCGGACTCAGTTCAGCCGCCAGCAACGCAGAACGGCGTGTCAGTTGCCGCTCATCCTGCCGCTGCGGCAGCGGGGGCAGAAATTCTCGACAAGGGTGGTAATGCCGCAGATGCGGCAGTTGCAGCCGGATTTGCGATAGCAGTGACTGAGTCCACCATGAACAGTATTGGTGGCCGGTCGCAAATCATTGTCCGGACCCCTTCGGGCGAGTTTCAGATCTTTGATGGCATGACGGAAATTCCTGCGGGTTACACGGAACCTGCCGAACCGGTCGCTGATGGTTATGGTGTGATAGCAACCCCCGGTGTGGTTGCGTCGCTGGCAAGCTTGCATGAGGCTTATGGTCGCCTGCCCTGGCAGGACCTGTTGCAACCTGCGATTCGGCTCGCAGAGCAGGGCTTTGTCATGCTGCCGGGTGAAGCAGCACGACAGGCCAGTGCGCTGGAGAAGATTCAGGATAACCCCGGCTTCCAGCAGAATTTCCTGCCTGGTGGTCAGTCGCCTGTAGCCGGCGAAGTTTTTCGTCAACCGGTGCTCGCGACTACCCTTAAGCGCATCGCGGCAGAGGGAGCCACTGATTTCTATCGCGGCGAGACTGCCGCAGCTATTGCCAGAGATATGGCGGCCAATGGTGGTTTTGTGACGCTTGAGGACCTGGCTGCCTATAAGACTTTGCCAGGTCGCTATGTCACTACGGATTACCGGGGTTATCAGATTCACTCAATGGCGGCACCCGGTGGTGGTGGTCTGGTGGTCAAGACGCTGAATATTCTGGAGAACCTGCCGCTGGCAGATTTTTCTGATGCGGCCTGGGCACTGGCGGTTAATCAGGCTCTGGCACTGGCCATCAACACCATGAATGATGACTATCCGGAGACGGATCTGGAACGGGTGATGAGTAAGGAATGGGCCAGAAAAGCTGCTGCCGGCATCCACATACCGGCCCTTGCCAACAGAGCTGCGCAGAAGGATGTAACCGGCTCAGCGG
>JAGRIO010000550.1 GCA_020443225.1 Pseudomonadales bacterium | reverse complement strand
GGAATCACAAATGGTGAGGGGGCTGACAGCCGGCCGAGCCGGACTGCTGATCCCAGGGCATTCGACAGCCATTCACTGACTTCATTACCCATATCGGTGATCTGATGGTTCTGACCACGAAAGTGTTCCGTGAATGTCTGTGTGGCGGCTGCGGCATCTATCATCAGATCAGACTGACCGGGAAAGCCAAGTTGCAGCCGGTCATCTACCCAGACTGCGCGGAGCAGGTGCAGAGCCCCGATGGTTTTCTGGTTAACCCGCTGCTGATCCTGAAAAACAGCGAAGCTGCGATCGCCTTCCAGACCAGTGGCGGTAACCCTGGCACTGGGCACAGCGTAACCCTGGCCACCCTTCACGGGGTAAAGCAGGATCTCTGAGATCGTTGTCCGGGTCATAGTGACTCCTTCGTGGTTATGACTGGTGTCGCCCACAGCGGCTGGGCGGATTGCGCTTATCGGTTCGCGTGATCAGCCCGGGTCTGATTCAGAGATGGGCCAGCAGTTCTTCGCCATCGAAGGTGCTGCCATGCCCCGGATATACCCGCTGTGGATTCAGTTTCTGCAGTTTAATCATGGTCCGCTGCAGGTACAGCGGGTTATCGTAGATCGCGGGGTGAACCAGGGACCCCTTTTTCGCCGAACCCAGCAGGGTGTCGCCGGTGATCAGGCCACGACTGGGTTCGTGGAAGAAACACACACTGTCCCAGCTGTGACCGGGTGTATGGATCACCTGCCAGTCCGGGAAACCTTCCAGTCTGTCGCCATCACGCAGCCGGTGCCTCGGCACAACAAAGCGAACGTTTTCAGCATGTTTCAGGTGAGGATTGGCCACCTGCTCATAGCGCGCGGCGCGTTCCCGGTTCATATACATCTGGCGCATGCGGGGACGCATGGCTTCCCGGAATCCCGTAGAAAGGCGAAACAAAGGCCCCAGAGGATCATTCAGCAGTTTCAGGTCGGTGCGCTGCGAGGCGTGAGGTATGCCCAGCGCCGCCCGGCAGGAGCGGGCCATCGCCATGACGCCGCCTATATGGTCGGGATCGTCATGGGTACAGACTACCAGTGCAACATCGGTGACGGGTCGATGCAGGGATTCTTCTATATACCGCAATACTGTCCCTTCGCAGCGGGTTGCTACGTCCGCTACCAGTATGCCCGCACCGTCCTCGATAACCCAGCTATTGGACAGGCGGGTTTTGACCTTGTGTATCTTCATGACTTTGTTCAGGGAACCAGCAGGGGAAATGGGTTGTATTACCGTCAGAAACGACAGGGCAGCAGTTTATAACGTTCAGCGGTGCCAGCGCCAATGGCGATGAAGGAAGCGCGACCGGCATGCAGGCGTGCTCACAGGTTAAATTGCAAATTCTGCAACGTAAGATGTTTATATGGCATTTTACGCAAAGAAAGTTTTCCCCTAGACTACGCGACCTGCAAATGACCCTGTTACGGACCCCCGGACAGCAGCAATCAACGTAAAGGATCAAACATCATGGCCAACTATTTCAATACTCTTTCTCTGCGTGAGCAACTGGCACAACTGGGCAAGTGTTCATTTATGGACCCGGCTGAATTTGCCGATGGCGTGAATTACCTGAAGG
>JAGRIO010000549.1 GCA_020443225.1 Pseudomonadales bacterium | reverse complement strand
TGTGGTGTTCGCTGCGCTCGGGGCCGGCATGGCTTTGCCATATATTGCACTGTGTCATGCGCCGGCACTGCTTAATCGTTTGCCGGCACCAGGTGCCTGGATGGTGGGTTTCAAAGAATTGCTGGCGTTCCCTATGTATGGTTCTGCTATCTGGCTGACATGGGTACTGGGTTATCAATCCGGCCCTGATGGCATGCTGATGGTATTGATGGGCGTGCTGGCGCTAGCCTTTGCCATCTGGCTGGTGAAAACCGCCAGGCGAAGTCCGGCTGGTCTGCTGGCCAGGATGCTGGCGGTAGCGCTGGTGGGTCTGGCTTTGTGGCTGCCGACCATAAACCGTACGGTGGCAGAAGCTGGAACTGTCAGCAGCGGCCAGGCGGCGATAGCGGAGGGACCATCGTGGCAAACCTACTCTGACGATGCGCTGGCCGCGGCACGCCAGCAAGGCCCGGTGTTTGTGAATTTCACCGCTGCCTGGTGCATCACCTGTAAAGTTAATGAACGGGTAGCCCTCAGCAGCGCAGCAGTCAGGGATGCATTTGCCGCCAGGCAGGTGACCTATCTGAAAGGAGACTGGACCAATGAAGACCCGGAGATATCAGCACGCCTGGAGTCTTTTGGTCGTAATGGTGTGCCTCTGTATCTGCTGTATCCGGGCGGGAAGGCAAATGCCGAGGTGCTGCCGCAGATCCTGACAGAATCACTGGTCATCGAGGCGCTTGAGGCGCTCAAGTAAAGGAGGGCAATCAATGAAGATTTGTTATGACCGGCTTAACCGGAGAACGCAGCTGCTACTCGGCATGACCCTGCTGCTGAATTCTGTCTGGCTCAGTGCCGCAACCGCCGGAGATAAACCCGTGGATATTTATAATTACCACCAGATTGATGAACGCCTTGCTACTGCCGGGCAGGTGACACCGGAACAAACCCAATGGCTGCAGTCAGAAGGTGTTGAAGTCGTGATTAATCTGGCGGTTGCCGATGAAGAGCGCAATAAGGAAGAAGCCTTTCATGTGGCCGGCAAGGGTATCACCTATATCAATATCCCCGTTGACTGGAATAACCCCACCAGCGAAGACCTGGCAATGTTCTATTCAGTGATGGATGCCAGCAGGGACCGCAAGACCCTGGTTCACTGTTTTGCGAACTATCGCGCTTCTGCATTTACCTATTTGTGGCGTACGGCCAGAGGTGCTGATGCGGACCAGGCTGCCGCTGATATGGCCGCCATCTGGGATGATGATGCATGGGAAAAATATCCCCAATGGCAGAAGTTTGTCCGCGAGCAGCGTTAGGCTGCTGGCCTACGGCAGCGTGCCGGATTGAGATTCCAGGGTCAGACTCAGATCGGTGGGTTCGACGAAAACAGCAGATTCCGTTGCCCCGATCATGTCCAGAATCTGATTCTGTGCAATGCTCAGAATACGACGTTGCTCCTCCTGATCGTCAATACTTCTGGCGATCGCCACCGCACCCACCAGTGCAGCCAGGATGGCTCTCGCCTTGTCGGAAATATCACCCTGCAGGCGAAGCTTGTTCAGTCTGACCAGTGCCGTAATCCGGGTTTCCAGTAATTTCAGCAGACTGAAGTAGGATTTCTC
>JAGRIO010000548.1 GCA_020443225.1 Pseudomonadales bacterium | reverse complement strand
CACCAAAATAGCACTGGGGCATCATCGGGACGATATGGTTGAGACCCTTTTTCTCAACCTGTTTTATGGCGGCAAGCTGAAGTCCATGCCGGCCAAACTACTCAGTGATGACAAACAGAATATTGTTATCAGGCCACTTGCCTACTGTCGTGAAAAGGACATTCTGAAATACAGTGAGCTGGCGGAAATGCCGGTAATTCCCTGTAATCTCTGTGGCTCGCAGGATAACCTGCAACGGCAGGTGATTAAGGACATGTTGCAGCAGTGGGAAGTACAGCATCCAGGTCGCACAGAAAGTATTTTTCGCGCCATGACTGATATAGCACCTTCACAGTTGCTTGACAGTAAGCTGTTTAATTTTCGTGATCTTGGTGTCGAACGACAGGCTTTCGTAGACGTGGTTAATCTGACCTAGCTGCACTATCCGTTGCTGTATTGGCGGCTTCGTAACGTCTGATTACGCCAAGGAAATTGTGCAATTCATCTGCAAAACGGTTGGCTTCCTTACTGAGGTCTTCCTGACCGGCCGCGATCCGGTGTTCTATTACCCGCGACACTTCCATCAGGCGCATGGCACCAAAACTGCCTGACACGCCAGCGATATTATGCGCAAGCCGTTCTGCCTCTTTAAGTTCATGATTGCGAAGATAGTCCAATAGTGTGTTGTCGGCATTGCCATAGAATTTCCCGAACTCGCGCATAAGTGTGATCAGCAAATTTTCATCATTACCATGATTACGGAGTGCATGCCCAAGACGAATGCCATTTACCTCGAAATCCGGCGCCGTATCAGCTTCGACCACGATCGGGCTCATGTCAGCACCAGCGAGATGCTTCAGATAATTGATGAGATCAACAAAGTTTACCGGCTTGCTGAAATAATCATTAAATCCCTGAGAAAGCGCATAGTTGACCTCTTCTTCCAGTACACCTGCGGAGAGAGCCAGTACTGGCAGGTCTGCGAGTAACGGGTTTCTGCGGATATAGCGAATGGCCTCCAACCCATCCATGACAGGCATTCGCAGATCCATCAGTACAGCGAAATAGCTGTGATTCTCAAGATATTCCAGCGCCTCTTTGCCGTTGTTGGCGACGGTTACTGTCATTCCTGCGCTGGTAAGGACTTCTCTGGCCAGGTTCTGATTGATAACGTTATCCTCGACCAGCAGAATCTCCAGATTCTGCAGACTGGCGTCAGATACATGGGGTGGTAACTTCTGAGTGATTTCTGCGGGAAGCTCCTGTACACGTGTCAGATTGATCACGAACGAGAAGGTACTGCCGCGGCCTGGCTGACTCACAACACTGATGTTCCCCCCCATCAGGTTTACCAACCTGCGGCAGATCGTCAGTCCCAGCCCCGTACCTGCTGTAGAGTCGTCTCTGAGACTACCCTGATTGAAGGATTCAAAGATATTTTCGAGCTGGGAATGTTCGATGCCAATACCCGTATCACTGACCTCAAATCGCAGCCGGACTGAGCGGGCACTGATCTGCTCTGCTGCAGAGCTGACCCGGACAGTCCCGGCCTCAGTAAACTTGAGCGCATTACTGACGAGATTGATCAGTACCTGCCCCAGGCGAACCGGGTCTCCTTCAAGA
>JAGRIO010000053.1 GCA_020443225.1 Pseudomonadales bacterium | reverse complement strand
GCAATCCCGCAGCGCCATCGGCACCCATACCCGTCAGTAGCACACCGATGGCCTTCTTTCCACAGACGCGGATCACTGAGTCAAACAGCACATCGACCGCAGGTCGGTGGCGATTGACCCGCTCCGACTGATCCAGTTTGCAAAGTAATTCACCGTTAAAGCGTTCAATGCTCAGATGAAAGTCACCAGGCGCAATATAGGCACAACCGGCTTTGACGGGCATGTTGTGTTCTGCTTCAAACACATTCACTGCACAACATTCGTCGAGTCGCCGCGCATAGGAGGTCGAGAATTTAGCCGGAATATGCTGGGTGATAACCATGGGCGGCGAGTCACCGGGCATGTCCTGCAATACTGATTTAATGGCTTCCGTACCACCTGTTGAAGCACCAATTGCAATCACATGGCTATAAAGATTCGGCGCCCTGGGTCGGGTAGCAGACACTGGTTTTGCCGGGACTGTCCGCTGCCGGTTTTCCAGCGTCTGGATCCGCGCTTTGGCAGCACCGCGCACTTTTTCCTGCACATCCTGAATGAAGTCATCTATATCCCCGGCCAGGGAAGCATTTGGCTTGGCGATAAAATCCACGGCGCCGATTTCCAGCGCTTTCAGGGTCACGACGCTGCCTCTGCTGGTCAGTGTCGATATCATGACAACAGGTAATGGTCGCAGACGCATGAGATTATTCAGGAAAGAAATACCATCCATCTTCGGCATCTCCACATCCAGTGTAATTACATCGGGATTCAGTTGTTTAATCTTTTCACGCGCGTCATACGGGTCCATCGCCGTACCTACAACTTCGATGTCGCCGGCATCGGTCAGGGCGGTTGTCAGAATCTGCAATACCAGCGCAGAGTCATCGACCACCAGAACTCTGATTTTCTTTGCCATAGTCTACTCACCCGGAATTTACTGCGGTTTAACCTCAGAACAGTTCGATGCTGCCGTCGGTATCTGACGTTGTCACCTGTTTCGCATAGGCACGCTCCCGGTCTACCACGGTCGTGTTGCTCACCTGATTGAGGCGCCTTACCTTGACGCTGCCTGTATCAGAAAAATACAGCACCTTGCGGGGCCGGACTCCCAGCAAGTCTTCAGCTTCTACCCTGAGCCCCTCCCGTTTGAGATATTCCCGAACGAACTCCACATTACGGGCACCCACATCCGTCATGTTTTCCAGAATCTGGCCGCCGCCAAATAACTTAACTTCAAGATTTTCTTTGCGGCCACCCAGCTTGAGTATTTCGTTAATCAGGAATTCCATTGCCCAGTTACCGTAACGGGTTTCCAGTGCATCGGCCCAGTGATTAGAGGTACTGTTCGCCTGCGGCAACATGAAGTGATTCATACCACCGATGCCGCGGACCCGGTCCCGAATGCAGGCAGCGACACAGGAACCCAGCACCGTGACAATCATTTCACCATGTGCACTGACATACAGTTCACCCGGCAGGATTTTTGCAGCCCAGACGCCCATGGTCCGGTCCCAGTAGCGATTTATATTTTCCATCCCTTTGGTGACCGGTGGCTGGATGGGTCTTTCAATTTGTGTGCTGAGGCCCACGCTTCTTCCCCTTATGCATCACCCGATGCGCTGATAAATGGTTCTTCCCTGAGTTTTAAACATAGTGGCTGCACTCAGCAGACTTTCTGAGTGGCCGATGAAAAGCCAGGAATCAGAAGCCATCAAACGATGGACTTTATCGAACAGCCTGACCTGAGTTTCTTTATCGAAATAGATAATCACATTACGGCAAAACACCACATCAATAGGTCCTTTCATGGGCCAGTCGTGCAGCAGATTCAGTTGTTTGAAGGTCAGCAATGAGCGGAGATCAGGGTGGACTTCCACATGTTCCGGGTCGCGCTGGCTGAACCATTTATTGCGCCGTTCCGGCTCCATCGATTCAACTCTCTCGTTGGTGTAGACTCCGCGGCGGGCATGAGCCAGGACGTTAGAATCGAGATCCGTCGCCAGGATTCTGATATCCCAGCTCTTATCTCTGAAGGCTTCCCGGAAAACCATGGCAATGGAATAGGGTTCCTCACCGGTAGAAGCTGCAGTTGACCACACCCGGATACGCCGGTCATGCTGATGTCGTTTTTTCAGCTCCGGTATTACTACTTCCGCCAGATACTCAAAATGATGATTCTCACGAAAGAAATACGTCAGATTGGTGGTAATCGAATTCAGAAATCCGGTTTCTTCAGATTTCCAGTCAGACTCCAGCAGGCCGATATACTGGTCAAAGTTTTCCAGCCTTAGTTCCCGCAAGCGGCGGGCGAGACGGCTGTAGACCATTTCCTGCTTGGCATCGGTCAGCACAATACCACTGTGCTGATACGCCAGCGCTGAAATAGCCCTGTAGTTCACCCCGGACATGGGAAACTCCCGGCCGAGAAATTTGTCGCTACCTTTTACCTCTTCCGGATTAAACGCAAGTCGGCTGTTTGACACACGGATTACCTCTAGTGAACCGCTTTTTCAACCTGCTTAAGTACATCCCGTACTTCAGACAGATCACTCAGATCTGACTGTCCCAGGAGATGATTAATCTCCAGCAGGATAACCATCTCTCCCTTGATATTGGCCAACCCGCGAATGTAGTTGGCATTCACCTTATCACTCATCTGCGGTGCAGGTTTGATCTGGTCGGCCTCGAGTGAGTACACGTCTGATACCGCATCGACCACAATACCAACCTCACGATAGGCCCGGTCAGGCGCATTAACCTGCAGCACCAGCACGACCGTCAGCGGTCCGTATTCAATCGCTTTCATACCGAAGCACTGACGCAGGTCGATAATGGGAATAATTGTTCCCCGTAAGTTGATTACCCCCCGCACATGAGAGGGCGCTTTCGGAATCGGCGTGGCGGAGTCCCAGTTGCGGATCTCCTTCACAGAAAGGATATCCACCCCGTATTCCTCGTTGTCCATAATGAACGTGAGGTACTGATCAATAGTGTCAGAAGCGACATTGACGGCTTCTGCCAGGCTTTCAACGGTTTCCTGTTCTGCAGGTACGGCACTCATATTTCTCTCCAGTTTCAGGCGGCTTGCTGTCCGCTGCTAAGATCGTTAATCCCGATTCCCTGCGCCATCTTCACGATGCCCGCAATATCAAGAATCAGTGAGACAGTTCCGTCTCCCAGAATGGTGGCGCCGGAGATCCCTTCCACGCTCTGATAATTGGTTTCCAGACTCTTGATCACGACCTGCTGCTGAGCCTGTAGCTCATCCACAACCAGGCCAACCTTGACCCCTTCACTTTCTACAATCACGATCAGTGAGTTTTCCAGATTGCGACTGTCGGGTTCGATGCCAAAAGCGTCGTAGAGGGGAATAATAGGTATGTAGTCTTCTCTTAACCGCAGTAAATCGCAGGCACCTGCAACGGTGCTGACCTGCTTCATGTCTACTGACAGGCTTTCAATAATTGATACCAGCGGGAAGATATAAACCTGCTTGCCAACCCGAACCAACTGACCATCAAGAATTGCCAGGGTCAGCGGCAGACTGATACTGAAGGTTGAACCCTGGCCTTCCTTGCTTTTCACTGACACATGGCCACCGAGTTCCTGAATATTTCTTCTGACCACATCCATACCCACGCCTCGGCCAGAAACATCGCTGACCACTTCGGCCGTGGAAAATCCTGGCTGGAAGATCAGGTCATGAATCTGCTCGTCTGTAAGGTGGGCATCTGGCCCCACAATACCGTTGGCCTGGGCTTTTTTAAGAATCTTGTCTCTGGGCAGCCCATTACCGTCATCGGTGATTTCGATGATGATATTCCCCCCCTGATGGAAGGCATTCAGACTGACGATTCCGGTTTCAGGCTTGCCCTTGGCGACCCGTACTTCCGGCTTTTCAATACCATGATCAAGAGAGTTCCGCAGCAGATGAACCAGCGGATCGCCGATTTTCTCCATGACCGTTTTATCCAGTTCGGTCTGCTCACCCTTAACTACCAGCTCGATTTTCTTACCTAACTGACGACTGAGATCACGCACCATGCGCGGGAAGCGGTTAAACGTAAAACTGATGGGCAGCATACGGATCTGCATCACGCTTTCATGCAGCACCTGCACGTTACGCTCAAGATCCTGCAGACCTTCCTGTAACTTGCCGATCTTGTCGAAGGTAAAGTCTGCGCCAATCTGCCCCAGCATCGACTGGGTTATGACCAGTTCACCCACCATATTGATCAGCGTATCGATCTTCTCAATATCAACCCGTATAGAGCCGGATTCGTTTTTCTTCGGCGCACCCGTCTTGGCGACAGCCGGTGCGGCGTCTTTTGCTGAGGCCAGCCCGGTTTCAGTTGCTGGTTCATCAATGCTTGTTGCAGCCGCTGGAACCGGGATATCAGCCTGCGTTTCAACCGGCACACTCGTCGCAGCTGGCGCATCGACCGTTACGCTGTGTTCCGCCGCCAGAGGTGTAATGATGATATCGCAGTCATCCACGACCCATTCAAACACCTCGTCGATACTGGATTTGGCAATAGCGGGTCCGATGAGATCGATCTCCCAGGAGAAATAACAGTTCTCCAGTGTCATGCCACTGAATGACGGCAACCGGGAAATATCTGTTCTGACAGTCATCTGGCCAAGTTCCGCGAGCTGAAAAAACATGCGCACAGGCTCATTGCCGGTTTGCAGCATGTCCTCGCAGGGATTAAACACGATATGCCAACCTGCGCTCTGTGGCCCGGCGGCCGGTTCACCGGTGGTTTCAGCACCGGGGGCAACCCCCAGGATTTCTTCGAACTGACCTCGTAACTCTACTGCACGGGTCGTATCGACTTCCTCTTCTGCCTGCAATCCCTGCAACAGCTCTCGCAGACAATCGACAGACTGCAGGAACAGATCCACCGTATCCTGTGAAATTGATCTCGAACCAGAGCGGACCTCATCCAGTAATGTTTCCATCACGTGGGTAAAGTCTGCCACCGAAGAGAATCCAAAGGTCGCGCTGCCACCCTTAATAGAATGCGCAGCTCGAAAGATAGAATTAATCTCTTCGTTGTCGATATTTTCAGGATCCAGAGACAACAGGCCTGATTCCATAACGTCCAGGCCCTCAAAACTTTCTTCGAAGAAGACCTGAAAAAATTGCGAGAGCTCTATGGTCATAATGGATACCTGCTAATTAACCCAGTACTTTCTTGATGGTGTTCAGCAACTGATCCGGCTTGAAAGGCTTAACGATCCAGCCAGTTGCACCAGCATTCTTACCCTCCGACTTCTTGTCACCCCCTGATTCTGTTGTCAGCATCAGAATAGGCGTGTATTTGTAGTCCGGGAGCCCACGCAACTCTCTGGTCATCGTGATGCCATCCATATTTGGCATGTTGACGTCCGACAGCACCAGATCACATTTGTGCTGCTGCGCCTGATTCAGACCTTCGATGCCATCGGCGGCCTCGACAACGTCGAAACCTGCACTTTTCAGCGTAAAGGAAATCATCTGCCGCATTGATGCAGAGTCATCTACCGCTAGTATTTTGCTCATTGAACAGCTCCTGCTTCATGATCATGGAAGCCCACCTGGGGGCCGAATTGCATAAGGTTAAGAACTTCTTTTATCGTGCTGGATGGGTTCTTCCAACTCATCTCCAGATGATTCATCTCCGCCTCATTACGAAAACTCGCCAGCATCTGCATGGCTGCAGTATCCAACCGGGTGACTTCATCACCCTCCAGCACCACAGGTTTGCCCTGCACCAGCGCGTCTTCCAGCTGCTTGTGGACATCCTCAACCGAGGTAATGTCCAGTCTGTCCGGTAATCTGATGAAGGTTGCATCCGACATGTTGTGCTCCGATTTTTCAGTGACTTTCCGATTGTTGCCTTGTTCCGCCGTAACATCGCCAGATGTATCTGGCGATAACCGCCTGTCAATCAGATGTTCCTCAGCATAAGAATAGTCCGGCAATTCAACTTCGCTAGTACATGCAAGACCTGAGGAGGATTAAAATCCGGGTCTGCTGCGCTGACCTGCTTCATCCAGGTCAGATTGCTCTTTTTTCCTTGCTTCACCGAGTGCGTCGGCCAGACGTTTCTCTGACAATAATTCTATGGATTTTCGTTTCACGCGGGTTGCCTGCCAGCTCTGTTGCCCGAGCTCTACCTGCGCCATCAACCGGCTGACTTCTTCTTCCTGATTATCGATCGCAGTACTGAGTCGGGACAGAAAGACTCTGGCGGACTCAAACTGACGGGGACTGACGCTCACAGACGCGGCGGGGTCACGATATTCATCGCGAAAGGCCCGTAATTCGTTCAACCGGGCCTGATTGAATTCCCAGGCATCCCGGGCTTCGACATATTCTTTTGCCGCATTGTTCTCTTTCACTTCGGCAATTTTCAGCAAACTTTCAAAACGATTTTTCATCACTATGACACTGCCTTTTGACGACTACTGTTTCTGTCAACGATTGCAATCAGAGAAGATGCATCCTTCCTTTAATAGTAGACAGTGATTCGAACATTGCCTGTTTGTGGCACACTTTTTTTCAGGCAGATGCAGGTCCGCCAGCTGTTCACCAGCAAGGGGCGAACAGCGCACTGGCAAGGTCAGCGGAATGGGAGAAAAGACAGGCGGGCAGTTTGTGAGCGACCAGCGTCAACGCCGGTTCAGGGAAGCGATTTCCCGATCAGCACCGGTCAGCGAGCCAGCATCAAACTGCTTTGCAGGCTCTCGAGCTGTTGCCTGAGCACTGAATCAACAATAGGGGCCCAGGGCTTCAGACCATCGGGGTCATATCCGGTTACGCGGTATTCCAGGATCACTGTGGTGGCAGATTCTGAGGTTGGCAGGAAGCGAAATGACATATTGCCCTGAAACCCCAGTCCCTGCAGAGGACCAAGACCGCCATTCATGCGCACCTCGCGGGGTGGATTTACAAATGAGACAGTCATATGAAGGACACTTTTATCGTCAAGGATTTCACAGAAGCAGCCGTTTGCCTGAGGCTCAATCGACAGATTGGCACTGGAACCGAACCAGGTATGGGAAGCCAGCCACCAGCTTTTGACATCCAGAAATTTCTCATAGGCCTTATCAGGGGATACTGGCACAACCACTTCGCTTTTGGTGTGAAACCCATGGTCATCGCTGCTGATGACTTCAGCCCGACTCAGCGGCGCAATCAGCAGCAAAACAACGACAATTACTGAGAAGAACAATCGCAACAGCATATGAAAAAACCGACAATGAACCTGCCGCAATTCTGGCACAGTCTCTGGTCTTTCACAGCTCGGTCCGGCGCAGAATTATTTCAACTCACGTCATGTTTCATTACAGCGCGTTAGTCACCTGGGCGCCTGGTGGGCTCTGCGGTGGCACCAATACCGATTCCAACCTTGAAATCGCTTCCGGAAGTGGCACCTGCTCATTCATACCCTGCTGCAGAAACTTCTGCATTGAAGGAAAGCGCGCAACAGCCTCATCCAGTGCGGCGTCACTGCCGGCACTGTAAGCACCCACTGTAATCAGGTCTTCATTACGTCGGTAGCAGGCATAGATTTGCCGGAACCGCTGTGCAGATTTCAGATGCGTCTCGCTGGTGATGGCAGGCATGGTCCGGCTGACAGAAGCTTCCACATCAATCGCAGGATAATGACCGGACTCAGCCAACCGGCGAGATAAGACGATATGTCCGTCGAGAATAGCCCGGGCAGAATCCGCCACCGGATCCTGCAGATCATCGCCCTCTGACAGCACCGTATAGAACGCAGTAACCGAGCCACCATCAGCACCGCCGTTACCCGCACGTTCAACCAGATCAGGGATTTTGGCAAATACCGACGGTGGATAACCCTTGGTAGACGGAGGCTCACCAACCGCCAGCGCAATCTGACGCTGGGCCTGCGCGTAGCGGGTCAGGGAATCCAGAAGCAGCAAGACATCTTTCTTCTGATCGCGGAAGTACTCGGCCATACGCGTTGCCAGATTCGCTGCACGGATTTTCATCGCGGGTGAATCGTCCGCCGGAGATGCGATGACTATAGACCGGGACATGCCCTTTTCATCAAGAATATTCTCAATGAATTCCTTCACTTCCCGGCCCCGCTCACCTACCAGTCCGACGATGATGATGTCGGCGTTGGTAAACCTCGTCATCATTCCCAGCAACACGCTCTTACCCACGCCAGAACCAGCGAACAGACCCAGACGCTGTCCCCGCCCGACCGTAACCATCGAATTAAGCGCGGTGATACCTACATCCAGGGCATCCCGGATGGGTTCCCGGTGCAACGGATTGATAGTTTGCGGATTCATGCTGACATATTCATCGGCGATGATTTCACCCTTGCCGTCCAGCGGTGCACCAACGCCATCGATGACCCTGCCCAGATAGGCATTACCCACGCCAATCAGACTGTCCGCCACCGGCAACACCTCGGCGCCGGGTCGCAGGCGGCCAACCGTACCGATAGGCATCATAAATATCCGGTCACCTTCAAAACCCACCACTTCCGCTTCTGTCACATCGCCGTCGGAAGCGATGCGGCAAACACTGCCAATACTGGTTTTGCAGCCGGACGCTTCCAGCATAAGACCGGTGACCCTGATTAAGCGGCCCCTGGCAACCAGCGTTGGGTCGTATTTTTCAAGGTTGTCACGATAGCGCTGTAGTTTTTCCAGCAACAGACTCATCGGCATGATTCCTTCGGAAGGGTTCTCAGACCCGTGGTCAGATAAGGCGCTGTTATCTTCGCCAGCATTATTCCCCCATCAGCCGGGTGGCTTCCTCGCTAAGCCCTGCTTCAGTTGGCGGTGAATCCAGTAGTTCAGGTGCAAACACACTGGCCAGACTCTGCCGCAAGCGCTTTGACAGGGTGTTATCAAGTTGGGTATGAGGCGCATTGATTTTGCAGCTGCCGGGTGCCAGCCCTGCATCGGGGACAATTTCCACCGGTACATCGTCAGGCGTCAGCATATCCCTGACGAACTCAGCGTGCTGCGGATTCACCACGATCTCAACACGACCTGCACCATGCGGCATAGCGTCCAGGCCGGCCTGTACAATCTGCCTGATCTGTTCGGGATGTTGTTTCAGCTCGGCAAAGATGACAGCTTCAGCAACACCGCGGACCAGCGGTGCCAGGGTAGCCAGCAGATCGTTCTCGATCTCAGCGACCGGATTCCGTAAAGCCGAGACCAGCCCGGACATCAACTCTTTCTGACTCGCAACCAGTTGGGCAAAGGTCGCTTCAGCCTGCTGACGGCCTGCGGCTTCGCCCTGAGCCAGCCCTTTTTTCTCACCGGCCTGATAACCCGCTTGCTCACCAGCCTGAAAGCCGGCTTCGCGACCTTCCTGAAAACCTTCATCATATCCTGCCTGAAACTGTTGAGCAGGATCAGGATGGGGTTCGGGTTCATGCTCAACCGGCGGCGCAGCAGCATTGCCGGCCGCTCCGGAAGCTGTATCTGCAGTGACTTCTGCGGGCTGTTCACCGGGTTGTTGCTGACCGTTTGCAGGCGGTTCTGCCGCCGTAGCCTGATCGTCAGCAGGTGTCAGCCTGGATTCCGGCGCTGACACGGCAGACGCCACTGGTTCGACGGCAGCAACAGCGTCTGCGGGACTGACTGCTGGGTCTGTTGCAGATGCTACTCCCTGTGCAGGCTTTTGCCGGGCCGCATGCATCCGTGCGAGCTCCGCACGACTGATCTTGCCCTCCGTAAGCCGGCCTTTGACACGGATAATTTTGCCATCGCCAACTGCCGGCGGTAACCAGGTTCTGGCCACATGGACTTGCGACGCCGGAATTCTGCCCACCATTTTTGACATTTGCTACCTCCCGGTACGGACTGATCAGATCATCTGATCGCCACCACCACCCAGTACAATTTCCCCTGATTCCGCCATCTTCCTGGCGGCATTCAGTACTTCCCGTTGGGCGGCTTCAACATCGGAAACCCGGACAGGCCCCTTGGCATCCAGGTCATCACGCAGCAATTCTGCTGCCCGCTTGGACATGTTCCTGAAGATTTTTTCCTGCATTGCTTCTTCAGCACCCTTCAGGGCAATGATGAGCACATCAGAGGAAATTTCGCGCAACAGCGCCTGAATGCCACGATCATCCACATCGACCAGATTATCGAAGACGAACATCAGATCCTGAATCTCAGTTGCCAGATCTTCATCAACCTCGGCAATGGCATCCATGATTTCCGATTCGATGGTAGATTCGACATTGTTCATGATCTCAGCGGCGACTTTGAGACCGCCCATGGCAGAAGCCTGCGTAGTGCTGCCGCCAGAGAACTGTTTCTCAAGAATGTCATTCAGTTCCTGCAGGGCCGCAGGCTGCACAGTATCCAGAGCTGCCACCCGCATTACCAGATCCTGTCGAACCCGCGGATCAGGAAAGTGACCAAGGACCTGCGCTGACTGATCGGGATCGAGATAGGCCAGGACAATGGCCTGAATCTGAGGGTGCTCATAGCGTATAACTTCCGACACTGAACGCGGGTCCATCCACTTCAGGGTATCCAGACCGGTGGTATTTCCACCCATCAGTATACGATCAATCAGGCCACCGGCCTTATCGGCACCCAACGCCTTAACCAGCGTCGCCTTAATATAACTATCAGATCCCAGACCAAGGCCGGTCTGAGATTCAACATCTGCCAGCATCGCAGACAATACCGCCTGTACCTGTTCGTTGCGGACATTATGCAGTCCCGCCATGGCGGTACCGACCCGCTGTACTTCTTTCGGACCCATATGCTGAAGTATTTTTGCGGCAGCTTCTTCCCCGAGGGTCATCAGCAAAATTGCTGCCATATCCAGCTTTTCCATTTTTGGTGGTTTACCGTCTGCCATTGTCCGGATTCCTATGCTTCAGCGGAGATCCACTCCTTCACTACCTGCGCAACCCTGGCAGGGTTCTCAGCCACCAGGTTCCTGATAGCATCCAGTTGCCGTGCGTAAGATTCACCGGGCCCTGGCAGCATCAGCTCTTCGCCGCCGCTCAGGGTCACGGTTTCCTGCATCAGTTCTTTTTCCTGCTCCAGTTCTTCTTCAGCCAGACGCTCAAGCTCCTGTTCCGCCAGCATTTCCTTCATACGCTCTTCCGCACTGGGACCGGCAAGCATCTTCAGCACGGGTCGCAGAACAAAGAAGGTCAGGAACACAATCAGCAAGCCAACCATCGCTTGTTTCGCCAGGGCCTGGAACCAGGGCTCAGTCCAGAAACCCGGTTCTTCAATGATCATTGCTTCACTGGGCATAAATGAGGAGTTCACAACCGTTACCCGGTCACCCCGCAAACTGCTGTAGCCCACAGCATCTCTGATCAGCTGATTCAGTTTGGCGATTGCTTCATCGCTCCAGGGCTCCCAGCTGACCTCAAGGGTTTCAGGGTCAATGACCTTCATATCATCGAGCACGACTGCCACCGTCAGCCGTGTAACCCGGCCAACCTGATGTCGGGTATGACTGATGGTACGATCAAGCTCATAATTGCGGGTAGCCTGCTTACGCTGCTTGCTGACTGCGGCCGCCTCAGCGCCGCCATTGGCGCCACCTGTGGTTTCAGGAACTGTAGCCGGACCTGGTGGCTGGTTTGACAGCGCACCAGGAATCCCCGCTTCACCAGCACCAGTGCGCACTTCTTCCATGGTTTCTTCGCTGCGAATGGCTGGTAAATCCGGGTTATACATCTCCTCGGTTTCTTCGACCCAGGTAAAATCCACATCTGCGGCTACCTGCGCATTGAACCGGGTATCTCCCAGCACCGGTTTCAGGATCTTATTGATCTTTTCAGTCAGTTCACCCTCTACCTTCTGGGAGAACTGAAACTGCTTCTCAGTCACCCCGATGCCACTGTCTTCATCAATGTCAGACAGTAAGTTGCCGTTCTGATCGACCACTGACACGTTTTCCTGCGTCAGCTCAGGAATACTGTTAGCCACCAGTTGCATGATGGCCTTGACCTGGTTCTTCTCAATACTGGATCCGGAAGCCACTTCGATGAATACGGAAGCGGAAGGTTTGCGCTGATCACGTACAAAGACCGATTGCTTTGGAATCGCCAGCAGCACCCGTGAATTCCGTACATGCCGCAGGCTGGAAATTGTTCGAGCCAGCTCGCCTTCAATGGCTCGCTGATAGCGGGCGGTTTCCATAAACTGACTGGTGCCCAGTTCCTGTTCCTCATCCAGCAACAGGTAACCTTCTGAACGCGCACCGAGAACTTCCGCCGCTGCTACCTTCATCCGGGCCTCATGCAGCTCTGTTGCCGGCACCAGCACCATGCCGGTTTCCGGTTCAATGGAAAAAGACAATCCCGCCTCTTCCAGTACCTTGGCGACCGCAGACACTTCCGCAGCCTCAAGATTGCTATAAAGGGGTTTGAACTCAGGGTCCTGGCTCCACAGAACCAGCATCAGTGCGAACGACAATATAGCGGCGAACCCGATCATCAGACCAATCTGTCGCACCCAGGGCAGCTTCATGAAGCCCCGGGTAATATCATTCGAACCCATCCCCGCAGATTCTTCATGACTGAGGGGAACCGAACTGAACCGGTTAAAATCTGAGGATGCAGAGGGCCCGGCAGCAGAGTTCTCGCTCACTGCAGTTTCATTCGGGTTTGCGACTGCGGGTACTTCAGCCATCAGGTTCTGAGCTCCGGTTTACTAGACGGGCATATTCATAATAGTTTCGTAAGCATTCACCAGCTTGTTTCGGACTTCGCTGACGGCCTGAAAGGCGACGCTGGCTTTCTGGCTGGCGATCATCGTCTGAGTAAGACTGACGCTTTCATCGCCCCGTTCCAGCGCGGTCGACAGGCGACCGGATTCCTGTTGCAACTCATTAACGGAATCCAGAGCATTGACCATCAGGTCACTGAATGACGTGGGCTTCTGCGGGCCACCTACTTCTGTCACTGATGGCTGATCCTGACGAATCATCTCTGCCTGTGCCTGGCTTTGCAGCTTCATGGCTCGCATCTGCGAAAGTACATTCTGAATATCGGTACGGTTTTCTATCGACATGACGACTTATCCTGCAAATGATACTGAACCAAGATCGATACCACTCTCACGCATACGGGCCAGTTTGTAGCGTAAGGTCCGGGCGCTAATGCCCAGTTTTTCGGCGGTTCTGGTACGGCTACCGCCTTCATTACGCAGCACATCCAGAATCATCTGATATTCCTGCTGCTTCATATTCAGTTCCAGCTTACCGGCTTCCCGGGCGTCATCAGGCACCACCACCTCAGGTTCATTAAGCGCAGAGATGCCGGTCAGGAACAGATCTTCGGCGGTAATCAGTGAACCCTGCTGAAGGATGAGTGAACGCTGCACGACATTTTCCAGTTCGCGTACGTTGCCTGGCCAGTCGTACTGACTCATGGCGTTGATCGCCGACGCATCGAATTCGACACAGGTTTTATTCATTCTTCTGGCATAGATTGCAAGCAGATGCTCTGCCAGAGGAATCACATCTTCCCGACGTTTTCTCAAAGGGGCTATACTGAGAGGAAAAACACTGAGCCGGTAATACAAGTCCTCACGAAACTTGCCTTCTTTTACATAGGCCATAAGGTCACGGTTACTGGTAGCGATGACCCGCACATCAACCTTACGGGGACCTTTGCCACCCAGACGTTCAACTTCCCGTTCCTGTAAGACTCTGAGCAGCTTAGCCTGCAGGCCAAGATCCATCTCAGAGATCTCATCCAGCAGCAAAGTACCGCCATCAGCCTGTTCAAATTTACCGGGGCGGGCGGTATAGGCACCGGTATAGGCCCCTTTTTCGTGACCAAACAGGGTCGCTTCAAGCATATTCTCCGGAATAGCCGCACAGTTAATGGCAACGAACGGTTGCTCTGCCCGGGTAGATTCTTCATGTATGAACTTGGCAACGACTTCCTTGCCAACGCCACTTTCACCCAGCAGCAGAACGGTCGAATCGGAACCTGCGACTTTCTTCGCCATCAGAAAGAGTTTTCTGGACACACTGTCCACCACTACCGGCTCAACGGAAGAGCGGTCGCCGGTATGCTGGCGCACAGTTTCTGTCAGCATGCGGGGCTGAAAGGGTTTCATAATGAAATCGACAGCGCCAAGTTTCATGGCTGAGACAGCCTTCGATACATCTGCAAAAGCGGTCATGATGAGCACGGGCAACCAGGCGTTGGTCTGGCGGATGCGCTCAAGCATCTCAATGCCATCCATACCTCCCATATTGACATCCGATACCACCATATCGACGGTCTGATTCACCAGCAGGTCCAGCGCTTCTTCGGCGGAAGCTGCAGTCAGGGTCTGAAAACCTGCCATGCTAAGGGTATCGGACACCGCTTCCCTCAGTTCGGGATCATCTTCAACAACCAGTACTACTCTTTCTGTCATATCTGCTACTTCTCCATATCCCTGGACTCACTTTCGCTACCATCGGTGTATCGCGGCAGGTCGAGAATCACGGTTAATCCTGTCTGTTTACCAGCCGGCCCCGACGATTCCAGGCTGAGTGCGCCGCCCATTGATGTCGCCAGTGCCTGTACAACCGCCAGACCCAGCCCCGTACCTTTCAGTTTGGTGCTGTAAAATGGCTCCAGTACCCGGTTAATGTCAGCCTTCGACAGGCCAGGCCCATTGTCTTCCACCATCAACCTGACATTCCGGCCGATGACTACGGCACTGATGGTGATACAGAGTGAATATTCACCTTCTGTTTCATGCACCGCTTCACTGGCATTGTTCACCAGATTGAGTATGGCGCTGACCAGTGCCTGCGGATTGCAGTTCAGTACGGCATCCGCAGCATGGTTGATCACGCGAATATCTGCGTCACCATAAGCCGGTGTACTGTCAATCTCGCTGCTCAGACGATCCAGCAAATCTGCGACAGCGACCGGTCGGTTTGCCGCACCATTGCCCCGCGCAAAGATGAGCAGGTCGGATATCTGCTGCTCAACATTACTTAGCTGACGAACCAGTCTGGCAGCGAACTGTTGAATCTGTTGCTCACTCAGAGATTCGCTTTCCAGATGACCCGCATAAAGCATGGCGGACGAGAGCGGCGTCCTGATCTGATGGGCAAGGTAGGCAACCATCTTTCCCATGGTTGCCAGCCTTTCCTGACGCGCCAGCTGGTTTTGCAGCTGGCGGGTTTCCGTGAGGTCGGTCAGCAGTATGATCTGCCCCTTTCCCTCATCGAGCGAGCGGGTCGCGATTCCGAGCTTTCTGCCATCCCTGGTGGAAACCTCATGCCCATCATCCTGTTGGGGTTTGAATCGCTCTGTTATGACCGTCGCCCAGACAGCCCCTTGCAAAGGCTTTCCGTCGCTTCCTGCATCAAGCAGTTCTAAGGCCGCAGGATTACATTCCGTGATAATCCCTCTGGCATCCAGTACCACCACACCACCCGGCAGCAACTCAAGCAAACGTTGCATGCGATGAGCCAGTGCCTGATGATCCCTGGAAACTGCTACTTTTTCCTCCCTGGAAATCTCGAGTTCTTCCTGAAGCTCTGAGACATGTGACTGAAGTTGCTGATATGAGTCCGCCAGCTGAGCCGACAATACCGAAAAGCTTTCAAAGGCTTCGGCCAGATCCTGAGGCGACGTCAGATTCACTTCCGGATCTTTTAGTAGCAGTTCTGACTGACTTCCCACATTACATTCCTTTGCTTGTGCCTGGCGGCTTTACATCCTGTTGCTTACTTCCTGAATCCGGCTTTCACGGACATTTCACTGTTGCCTGAAACTACGCGAAAACCGTTATCCCTCGTCACCGCTGCATTTGTCCATACAGCAAAGGAGCGAACCCTGCGTGTCTTCCTGTCGTCCCGGTCCTTCGGCACTGTCGTCCCTGCTGCCATTCCCTGGCACATCCCTGTTCAACGCTGCGCCAACTTCCTGTCGGCCTGGGTTCGCTCCTGTACTGGTTATTGCAAACCGTATGCCAAAATAATATTTCCCTTATTTAACAATATCTTAAGTGGATTATATCAGTGCCTTCATATTCATTGCGTCAGTAAAACATCATCTGACGAGATTGCTGGGTTTCGGTGCATCCGCCATAGCCGAATGACACCGGAACAGCCCTCAGTACTTGCTGAGATTGTACTTGCGCATTTTCTCCACCAGGGTCGTGCGGCGGATATGCAGCTTGTCTGCAGCACGGGCTACCACGCTGTTGCTGTCATCCAGTGCCTGCTGAATCAGGTCTTTTTCAAGTTTGGTCAGATACTCTTTCAGATCCAGACCAT
>JAGRIO010000547.1 GCA_020443225.1 Pseudomonadales bacterium | reverse complement strand
TGCTGCTGATCATTGATGACCGAATGCTTCTCTTAATCTTGCTGCACCCAGCAGCATCGCATCACGACCATCCTCAAGAGCGTCCAGCATGTGTACAAAGCCATGTACCATGCCGTCATAGCGTTTGATATGCACCGGTACGCCGGCGTCTTGCAGCCTTTTGCCATAGGCTTCGCCTTCGTCTCTCAGGGGATCAAACTCGGCAGTGATCACTGTCGCTGGCGGTGTGCCGGCGACGCTTTCAGCCCGGAGTGGTGACGCCAGAGGGTCAGATCTGTGTTCTTCGGCGGCAAAATGATCCCAGAACCAGCGCATGGAATCGCGGGTCAGCATATATCCCTCGGCATTGTCGGTATAAGACACTGTGTCCATTGCGGCGTCGGTTACCGGGTAGATCAGTAGCTGGTGGACCAGCTGCGGGCCATTTTCATCTCTGGCCCTGAGACTGACAACGGCAGACAGATGACCGCCTGCACTGTCACCGGCCACTGCCATCTTTTGCGGATTAATTTTCAGGCTGGCTGCGTTGGCCTGCACCCAGCAGGTCGCGTTATAGCAGTCGTCTACCGGGGCCGGAAACGGATGCTCCGGCGCCAGACGGTAATCTACTGCGATGACAGTGCAGTCAGCCTCTTTGGCAAAGTGCCGGCAGACATTGTCATGGGTCTCGAGGTCTCCGATGACCCAGCCGCCACCATGAAAGTACATCAGGCAGGGTCTGTTGTCTGCCAGACTGGAACGATAGACCCGCACTGGTACACCGCCGGCATTCAGATCTTCCACCTGAGCCATATCAACTTTGACATTCGCGGCATTCATCGCCTGGTACATGGCGCGCCCTTCTGCAGGTGTCCCGTCTGAAAGAGGCGGGGCGCCAGCTGCGGCTGCCTGTTCCAGAATCGCTGCAACAACAGGATTCAATGGCATGTATAATCTCCTTTGTTTTTCATTTTGACCCGAGTGTATGTCAGTGCGACACCAAATCCAATCAGTGCCGTTTACATCGTTAATGCGAGGTGGCGTTTTTTGCAGGTACCTGAAGCTCCTCTGTGAAGGAGGGGTACTTATGGCGTGGGTGGGGAAGTTTGCGTGGATGGGAAAGTCGTGATGTTCAGAGATCCCTTGCTGGTGCGTGTCTTGTCCGGGGGCAGCTTTGCTATTGCGTTCGTCTGGGTGGCCATTTATTTTTTCGACGTCGAAGTCGAGGTAGTGAAAGTACTTGCGCTCATGTCGGTGATCTTTGTCGGTGGCATGATCGCGATCGGCTTAATACTGTCTGTACTGCTGAGGCTTTTACGCCGGGGCCGCGACGGTGGCATGCTCGATAATGTCAATGAACTGGAAGCAGAAGTGACCGATGGGACAAAAGATGAGGTAAAGGACGGTGCCGTGGTGAAAGATCAGGTTTCCTGAGCCGACTGTAACTCACTGGCAGTAAACAACTGGCGCAGGCTCAGGCCTGATGCGGTCAGCGCCTCTGGACCACCCGACTCTCTGTCAATGACGCAAAGTGCCGTGTCAATGACAGCACCTCGTTCGCGAAGATCGCCGGCTGAGATGACGATCTGCCCGCCGCTGGTGACCACATCTTCAACGATGCACAGTTTCTTACCAGCGATATCC
>JAGRIO010000546.1 GCA_020443225.1 Pseudomonadales bacterium | reverse complement strand
ATAAAACGCGCCTGACTCAGGCTGGCTGATGTCTGCAGGTCTCCAAATTCCAGAATATATTGCCGCGATGCGAACAGGGCGCCCTGCGCTGGTGTCAGTTGCCTCGCAATGAAATCAGGCTGTTGGGGCCGAAAGGTCCGAATGGCAATATCGGCCTCCCTGCGGCGCAAGTCACTGGCCTGGTTTGAGGCTACCAGTTCGAGGGTAATGCCGGGTGCCGCGGCATGCAGCGAGCGCAGTATATCCGGCATGATATGCGCGGCCACCAGCTCAGTGGTGCTGATACACACAGTCCCTTCCAGTCTGTCGTCCTGCCCGGTCGCGGCATTGGACAAAGAGACGGCGGCATCGCCCATGGATTTTGCATAGTTCAGCAGGGCGAGCCCTGATTCGGTTAAGGTCAGTTGCCTGCCGGTACGTTCAAACAGGGTAACGCCTAACTCTTCCTCCAGCGCACTGACCTGACGACTCAGTGTCGGTTGTGACAGGCCGAGTGCCCGCGCTGCAGCTGACAATGACCCTTCCTCTGCGGCAGCCAGAAAGGCGCGGGTATGGTTCCAGTCAAAATGATGGCGGGTCACTGTCATGGGATTTCATTGTGTTGAATCTTGTCCACCAGTCTACGGCTGGTCTGAACAAATATGAATAGATTGTATGCAACATTGGGGAATATCCATCCGGATATGTATCTGTAAGATGGCTGCCTGACTGTGCTGATTCAAACCACCCTCCGGTGGCTGATAAGGAATCCGGTCGGGCAGTTGATCAGCAGCGAGACTGAACAGAAATTGCGATTAATGCGGACGGAGTGACAAATATGAATGCAGTAGCCAGCGATGAACAAAACCGAGCAGCAGCTTACTGGAGCCGCCTGGCGCGAAAGTATGCAGCGCGACCGGTACGGGATGAATCAGCCTACCAGTACAAACTTGCGCGGACCCGGGAGTACCTGAGTGCTGAATCACGGGTTCTGGAATTCGGCTGCGGTACTGGTGCAACAGCACTCTTGCATGCGCCTCTGGTGAGAGAGTACCTGGCTATTGATGTCGCCCCAGCCATGATCGAAATCGCTCAGGAACGCCAGCGGGAACAACCGGTATCGTCCCTGAGTTTCAGAACAGGCGCTCTGGACGATGAGGGCCTGGCTGATCAGCACTTTGATGTGGTGCTGGGGTTGAATGTCCTGCATCTGATTAAGGACGTGGATCAGGCGCTTGAGCAGGTGCATCGGTTGCTGAAGCCAGGCGGAATTTTTATCGGCAGCACAGCGGTATTGAAAGACACCATGCCCTGGTTACCCCTGATAGCCGTACCTGGTTACTGGCTGAGGCGACTGCCCCGTATCATCATGCTGTCGTCCGACGGACTGACCGATTCCTTGCAGCAGCGCGGTTTTGAAACGCTGGAACGCTGGCAGGCAGACAGTGCCCGGGAGGTGCTGTTTCACGTTTCCAGAAAGACCTGATGCTGGCAGTTCTGAAATGACCCGCCGGAAACCCCGGTGATGATGGCTGTGCTGGCGTGGTTTGTGTGTAGAATGTGGCGCTGATAAACCGCTGACTGGAAGCAATGGAAGACAATTTATTTCCGACGGTACGCATAGTCCTGGTTGAAACGACACATCCGGG
>JAGRIO010000545.1 GCA_020443225.1 Pseudomonadales bacterium | reverse complement strand
AGGAACGTTACGTGCTGGCAGTGGCGCCGAAGGACCTGGCTGATTTTGAGGCTATCTGCGAGCGTGAGCGTTGTCCGTTTGCGGTGGTCGGTACCGCAATTGATGAGCAGCATTTGCTGGTCAACGATACATTGCTGAATACCAATCCTGTTGATCTGCCCATGAACGTGTTGTTTGGTAAGCCCCCCCGCATGCATAAAGATGCGGTAAGCCGGGCGCCGGCACCACAATCACTGCCGACGGACATTGATTTAGCTGATGCGATCAACAGGGTGCTGGGGCATCCCACAGTCGGAAGCAAGAATTTCCTCATCACCATTGGTGACAGAACCGTCGGTGGTCTGGTTTCCCGAGATCAGATGGTAGGTCCCTGGCAGACGCCGGTCGCGGATGTGGCGGTCAGCGCTTCGGGCTTTCTGGGTTATAGCGGTGAAGCAATGGCGATGGGTGAACGAACCCCGGCAGCACTGTTGGACAGTCCGGCCTCAGGCAGGATGGCCGTGGCAGAGTCCATCACTAATATCGCGGCCGCCCGCATCGATGATATTTCCGATATCAAGCTCAGCGCTAACTGGATGGCAGCAGTAGGCCATCCCGGTGAAGATGCCAATCTTTACAGGACTGTTCAGGCTGTGGGTATGGACCTTTGTCCGAGGTTGGGTATCTGCATCCCGGTGGGTAAGGACTCCATGTCGATGCAGACCCGCTGGCAGGATGGTGACGAAGACAAACGTGTTACATCGCCCTTGTCACTGATCATTTCTGCCTTTGCGCCAGTAACCGATATCCGTTCGACGCTGACCCCGGAAATGCAACGTGATGATGACACTGTACTGCTGTTGGCGGATATTGCCGGTGGCCGGCAACGCTTGGGCGGCTCAGTTCTGGCCCAGTGTTTCGGTGTTATTGGTGATGCAGCACCGGACGTTGATGAACCGGAACGACTGGCAGGTTTTTTCCGGTTGATGCAGAACCCGGAAGTCCGGGACCGGATTCTTGCCTATCACGACCGCTCAGATGGTGGTCTGTTTGCTGCGGCTGCTGAAATGGCGTTTGCCGGGCGGGCCGGGGTCAGCTTGCAGGTGCCTGAAGACGACGATGTTGTCAGCTGGCTATTTAACGAAGAAGCCGGCGCTTTGTTGCAGGTTCAGTCAGCAGATGCGGACATCGTTACAGAAGCCTTCCGGTCTGTGGGTGTTGATTGCTACATTGCCGGCCAGCCGACGATTCAGCAGCGAGTGATTGTTATGTCCGCCGGTGCGGAAATCTATGCTTCATCCCGTGCGGCCTTACAGTCCCGTTGGGCTTCAGTCAGCCATGCGATACAACGGTTGCGGGATAATCCTGACTGTGCAGACGAAGAATACGCAACTCTGCAGGATGATGCTGATCCTGGCCTGTCAGTCAGTCTGAGCTATGATATTAATGAGGATATCGCCGCCCCGTACATCGCAACCGGGGTCAGACCCCGGGTTGCTATCCTGCGGGAGCAGGGAGTTAACAGCCAGATGGAGATGGCCGCTGCCTTTGGTAAGGCTGGCTTTACTGCGGTGGATGTACACATGAGCGAGATACTCAGCGGCCAGGTAACCCTCGACGGTTTCAAGGGTATCATGGCGTGTGGCGGCT
>JAGRIO010000544.1 GCA_020443225.1 Pseudomonadales bacterium | reverse complement strand
CAATTTCATCCTCAGCCAGCGCCAGCCCCAGTGTAGTATTGGCCTCCACCAGCGCCTGCCGGCCCTGTGTGAGCACAGGGACAGTTTGCAGCGGCCGGGGAGTTTCCTCCTGGAACAGGATTTCACCCTGTTCCAGGGTTTCGAAAACGGTTTCTGTCATCCGGTCGTGAATAAGCTCATCCAGCCGCCTTTGCGCAGCAGGATTATCAGCCAAACCCGATATGCGGTAGGCAATACCCCGTTCGATTCTGATTACCTCTTTCAGGCCACAGATTCGTGCAATGTCCGTGGCTTTGGAGCTCCAGGGGGATATGGTGCCGGGTCTCGGGACGACAAATCGCAATGTCCCTTTGTCTGCTGATGACTCATCCGCTTCTGTCAGTACTGGACCATAGGTCAGTATGCCAGCCAGCACCTCTCTGGTTTCGTCAGACAAAGGCGCTGAAGTCTTTATCAGATGAACAAATCGCGTATGAATTCTGAGTTCAGTGCTGTCAAAACCGGACTGGCTCATGGCTGTCAGCAGCTTCTGAACCCGGAATGGTGACAGTGCGACTGCCCCCTGCATTAACAACATGTTCATCTCCTCTGTTTAAAGAAGTCAGACATCAGCCTGCCGGCCTGATCTGCACACACACCACTGGTGATTTTAACTTTATGATTAAGGCCGGGATTGTCCAGCACCCTGGCTGATGAGGCGACCGCCCCTGCGCGAGGCTCCGCGGCCCCGTACACTAACCGCGCAATCCTCGCATGGACCAGCGCACCCGCACACATGGTACAGGGTTCCACTGTGACAAATAATTCGCAGTTCACTAACCGGTGATTACCTGCTTTCTCCGCTGCACGCCGCAAAGCGATAATTTCAGCATGGGCCGTTGGATCTCTGAGGGTCAGGGTCTGATTGAAACCCTCGCCTATAACCTCACCATCACGGACAACCACAGCGCCGATGGGCACCTCTTCACTGGCAGCAGCCTCTGCCGCCAGCGCCAGCGCCCGCGCCATCCAGAAGTCGTCGCTAATCGTCGGCATCCTCTTCCAGCAAAATATCGACTCCCAACCTGTCTGCAATGGCATCGAGTTTGTCACTGAGTTTATCGAGGTCCAGCGTATCCGGAACTTCCAGAATCGCATCAGCGCTGAAGGTAATCTCGCCAGTCATAGGGGCAGCCGCAATGTTCGTATCCATTTCCCTGATGTTGGCGACGTGCTGAACCAGCTCAAAAGTGACCTCATGAACGATACCTGCACGGTCGGGGCCAACGATATTCAGGGCAACCTGACGGGTTCGTAATGCTGGCTCAGCGTGTACTACGTCTTCAACGACGCTGCTGATGCCTTCCAACTTTGCGATGGCAGCGCGTAAAGCTTCAGCCTGATCAGTTTCAACTTCTACCAGCACAATGCCGGCGAACATACCTGCCAGCTGACTCATACGGCTTTCCAGCCAGTTGCCTCCGTGCACGGTCACCTGATTGGCAATGCCCTGGATCAGACCCGGCCTGTCACGGGCAACGAAACTCAGTGCAAATTGCTGTTCCATCACGTTTTCCCACTCGATCGTAAATAAGAGATATATTCTTTTTATTTTCAATAGCTTATAAATAACAATGCGCCTAATACCATGAA